>JANOKY010000610.1:0-3446 GCA_031419635.1 Burkholderiales bacterium
GCCGATGCTGACCTGCGGCCCGCCGATCCAGGCCACCAGGGCCGGCGCGTACACCGGGCGCGCCACGTACTGGCCCGGCGCCCAGGCCCAGCGGCCCTGCCAGGAGATCCAGCGGCCGTAGTGGAACGGTGCGAAGCCCCAGGGCGCATCGTCGACCCAGGTGTAGCCCCAGGGGCGCACATAGGCCCAATAGCCGTAGCGGTACGGCGCCCAGCCGGGCTCGACCCGGCGCGGGTACCAGAGCGTGCCGTACTCGGGGTGGCGGTCCCAGTCGCCATAGCGGTCGAGGTCGTCGGCGCCGGTCATCTCGGGCGAGACGTAGGGGCGGCGGCTGGCGGCGCGCTCGTCCTGCCGGTCCTGCTGCACCACCCAGTCGCCGAAGCGGTCGTTGGGCAGGCTCGACCAACTGTAGTGGGTGACGCCGCGCTCGTTCCAGAACTCGGCACGCTGGCCGGCGTTGATTTCGAGCGCGCTGTCTCTGGCCTCGAAGCGCAGCGCGCCGCTGATGACGCCGGCAAAGCTGCCGTCGTCACGCTGGTCGATGCGGTAGTGGCCGGCGCGGGTGGGCTCGAACTGGCCCTCGGTGGTGGTGACAGCGAATTCGCGCGCGCTGTCGTTGCTGCGCAGGCGCAGGGCCAGGCTGCCGCTGTGCAGATGCAGGCGCACGCGCTGGTCGTCGAGTTCGCTGACTTCGAGTTCGCTGCCGCCATCCAGGCGCAGCGTGGCCGAGCCGATCTGCAACTCGGCGCGCGCATCGCGCTCGACGGAGAGGCGGTCGCCACGGGTCAGCGGCCGGTTGCGCTGGGCGGCGATCCATTCGCCCTGCTCGGCGTCGAACATCCAGACCGTGCCGTTGGTTTCGGCGACGCGGCCAACGCGCCCCGGCGGGTCGGCCCAGGCCGCCGCGCTGGCCAGCACGGCGGCCGCGGCCACCGTGAGCGCGGCGAGGTGGTTGAACAGGGTGCGGGCGGTGACAGTGCGGTCGCGTGTCGACGAGGTCAGCATGGTGGTCTTCCTCTGCGGCGCGCCGTGGGTCGGCGCTGGCGTGCGGGTTCAACGCCGCTGCCGGGGCCATGGCTGACCCGTTCACAACGCTTTACAGACGGCCGCACTGCCGCTCAGTCGTCCGCGTTCGCGTCCAGATCGGGGAACAGCACGCTGGTGTAGCCGAGCCGGGTCAGGTCGCGCATGCGCGTCGGGTACAGGCGGCCGACCAGGTGGTCGACCTCATGCTGGACCACGCGGGCGTGAAATCCGTCCGCCTCGCGCTCGATGGCCTGGCCCAGCGGGTCGAGGCCGCGGTAGCGGATGAGCGCAAAACGCGGCACCAGGCCGCGCAGGCCGGGCACCGACAGGCAGCCTTCCCAGCCCTCTTCCTCGTCGCTGCCCAGCGGCTCGATCTGCGGGTTGATCAGCACCGTGCGCGGCACCGGCGGCGCCTCCGGGTAGCGCGCGTTGTGGCTGAAACCGAAGATCACCAATTGCAGGTTCACGCCGATCTGCGGCGCCGCCAGACCGGCGCCGCTGGCCGCCTCCATGGTGTCGAACATGTCGGCGATCAAGGCATGCAGCTCGGCCGTGTCGAAGGCCTGCACCGGCTCGGCAATACGCAGCAGGCGCGCATCGCCCATCTTCAGAATCTCGCGAATCGTCATGCGGTCATCACTTGAAACTCACGCTGACCACCGGGTTGCCCGGCAGGCCCTGGTACTGCACCTCCACAGCCAGACCGGGCTTGGGCGGCAGCAGCTTGGAGAACGAGCCCAGGCTGATCAAGTCGCCGGGCTTCATCGCGCGGCCGTCGCGCGCCAGATCCTGGGCCAGCCAGACCACGGCGTTGAGCGGGTGCTCGAGCACATCGCTGCCTTTGCCGCGGTCGACTTCGGTGCCGTCGGCCTTGACGATGGTGACCATGTCGCGCAAGGCATCGGAGAACGCCGTCGTGCGCTGCACCGCGATCGGCGTGCCCAGCACACCCAAACGCGCGCCGACGTTGATGGCGACGATGGCCGGGCCGTTGAGTTTGGCCGGCGCCTGCACCACCAGATCGGGCAGTTCGATGAACGGGATCACCTGGTCGATGGCGGCCAGCACGTCGTTCACCGTCTTGGCCTGGTTCACCGCCGCGCTCGTCACGCGCACCAACAGGTCGGCCTCGAACAGCGGCCGTGCACCGAACGCGGCGTCGACCGCGGCGCCGCTCTTCAACAGCATCGGCGCATACAGCGCGCCCCACACCGGCGCATCGTGGTTGAAGCGCTTTTGCACCGCCGGGTTGGTCAGGCCGGCCTTGTAGCCGACGGGCGCGCCGAACCTGGCGTCGAGCAGGAGGAGCAACTTGGCGCGCGAGCATTCGCCGTCAGCGGCCGACAGACCCTCGGGGTTGGCCGCGGGCTGGCGCGCGAGGTAATTGTCCATCAGCGCCTGCACTTCGCTGTTGCCCAGGCAGGCGGCCGCGGCGGCCCCCGCACACAGCGTCAACGCAGCCGCGGCGAGGTAACGATGATGACGGCCCATGAGCCTGCTCCTTGCTGTCACTGCGAAAGGCAAGAATTATGGTTGTGCGCGCCAGAGCCACGCGGCGCCGCGCACCCCAGACGAATCGCCATGCGTGGCCGGGCGCAACGGTGTGGCGACGACATCCGAGAACACGTGCGGGGCCCAGCGGTGGGGCACTTCGGCGTACAGCTCGGCGATGTTGCTCAGGCCGCCGCCGAGCACGATCACATCGGGGTCGAGCAGGTTGATGACCTGCGCCAGCGCGCGGGCCAGGCGCTCGGCGTAGCGGGCCAGCGTGGCCTGCGCGCCTTCATCGCCCGCGCGTGCGGCGTCGATGATGGCGGGCGCGTCGAGCATCGCGCCGCCATGGCGCAAATGGTCGACGGCAAAGCCGGGGCCGCTGAGCAGGGTTTCGACGCAGGCGCCGCGGCCGCACCAGCAATGCGGCGCGGGCACGCCGCGGTCCTCGGCCAGGCGCGGCGCCGGGTTGTGGCCCCACTCGCCGGCAATGCCATGCGCCCCCGACCAGGCCTGGCCATTGAAGGCGATGCCGGCGCCGACACCGGTGCCCAGGATGGCGGCGAACACGACACGCGCGCCCGCACCGGCGCCGTCGACCGCCTCGCTGACGGCCAGGCAGTTGGCGTCGTTCTCGATCCGCACCGGGCGCACCAGCAGGCGCGCCAGATCGCGGTCCAGGGCGCGGCCGTTGAGCGCGATCGTGTTGGCGCCTTTGACCAGCCCCGTGGCCGGTGACACGCAGCCCGGGATGCCGACACCCAACGGCAGGCCCTGCACGCCGAGCTGGGCTTCGGCCCGCTGCACCAGGTCGCCAACGGTCCAAAGCAGCGCGTCATAGCCACCGGGCGGTGTGGCCACGCGCTCGCGCAGCAGAAAGCGGCCGTCGTCGGGCGCCAGCGCGGCGACTTCGATCTTGGTGCCGCCGA
>JANOKY010000611.1:0-2207 GCA_031419635.1 Burkholderiales bacterium
CGGCCCCCTGCGCACCGACGTCGTAGTTCAACTCGATCTGCAGCTCGATGCGCACCTTCTGCCGCTGCGCCGGGCCGCTGTCTTGCGTGGTGATGGTGCTCACGGGCCGATGCGCCTTTCCCGGCCCACGTAGCCTTCGCCGCTGTTGAAGCGCCGCTCGGCGCCGGCGTAGCGCCCGCCCGTCGGGCCGACCTCCTCATCAAGTAGCAGGCTGTGCTGGGCGCCGGTGCCAGAGGCGCTCCACTGTTCGGCGCGTTCGTCGATATCGACGGCACCGCAGTTCTCCATGATCTCGCTGACCTGGTCGGCGCGGTCGTCGTCGGCCACGGTCACGCTCAAGACGACGTGGCCGCGCTTCACGGCTTCGGTGTAGGTCGCCGCATCGTCGTTGGTGCCAAACAGGTCGGCAAAGAAGCGGCTGAGCGCGCCGGGCTTGTCATCGGTCGCGCGCTTTTCATCGCCCGGCAGCGCCGCGGCGGTGGCCTCGCCGCCGCTCATGTTCATCGCCGACGGGTCGATGCCGGCGGCGGCGATTTTGGCGTGGGCCACGCGGGCCTGGCTGGAGTTGTCGAAGACACCGATCAAAACACTGCTCATGGCTGTTCCTTTGTCGAAAGTACCGCGCAACCGCGGCGGGGTTTGAAGCCGAGGCACCACGGTGCCATCGGCGGGGGTGAGGGTTTCGCGTCGTGCCATCAGGGTTGCAGCGGCGCACTTTCGCGCTGCGGGTGGCGGTGTTTGCCCACCGCGGCGATGAAGGCCGCCAGCGCGCGGTCGATGTCGCGCCGCGCCGCCCGCACGATGCCCGGGTCGTCGTCGCCCGAGGGCAAGGTGGCGGCGATGCCGGCCTTGTCGAGCAGGAGCTGCGACGAACCCAGCGCCAGCAGGGTCTTGCCATGGCGGTATTGCAGGCTGATGAACTCGAGCGTCAGCGCATGGTGGGCGAGCAAGTCCACGCCGGCTTCGCCGGCCGGCAGCACCACGGCGTCGAACAGCACCGCGGCCGAGTTCTCCAGCGAACCCTCAGCCTGCAGCGCCGTGCCGTCGATAGTGTGCACGGCACCGATGCGCGGCGCGATCACGCAGGGCACGGCACCGGCCTGGCGCAACGCGGCTTGCGCCGACGCGATGCTGCTGCCAAAAACGCCGTCGGCGGCCAGGATCGCGATGCGCCGGGTGCGGATGCCACCGTCGCCCGGAAGGGCGGTGAGCGACAGGGCGGGGGAATGCGTCACCTCGGGCGGCGCCGGGTGTTCCAGCGCGCGGGGCAGGGCCGCGGGCAAGGCCATGCCCAAGCCGTCGGCCACCGATGCGGCCAGTTCGGTCGACACATTGACCAGCGAGGCCACCATGCGCTCGCGGATCGCCGGCACCGTCAGCTTGCTCAGCTCGAAGCGAAAGCCACCGACGATGTGCGCCTTCTCGACATCAGACTGGCTGTCGTAGAACAGCCTGGCCTGGGTGTAGTGATCGGCAAATTTCTCCGGCTTGCCGCGCAGCTTGTCGCCCTGCACCGGCTGCGGGAACGAGACGAAGCCTGCGCTGCCGGCCTGGAATGGGCAGCCCCCGCCGAGCGAGTTGGGCTCGTAGGCCACGCGGCCGCAGTGGACCTGCTGGCGGTGAATGCCGTCGCGCTGGTTGTTGTGCACGGGGGCCAGCGGCGCATTGATCGGCAGCTCGTGGAAGTTGGCGCCGCCCAGGCGCGTGATCTGGGTGTCGAGGTAGGAGTGGATGCGCCCGGCCAGCAGCGGGTCGTTGCTGAAGTCGATGCCGGGCACCACATGCGCGGTGCAAAACGCCACCTGTTCGGTCTCGGCAAAGAAATTGTCGGGGTTGCGGTTCAGCACCATGCGCCCCACCGGCGTCACCGGCACCAGCTCTTCGGGGATCAGCTTGGTGGCGTCGAGCACGTCGAAGCTGAAGCCCTCGGCCTGTTTCTCGCTGAAGACCTGCAAGCCCAGTTCCCACTCGGGGTACTCGCCGGCCTCGATCGCCTCCCACAAGTCGCGGCGGTGGAAATCGCTGTCGGCGCCGGCAATCTTTGCCGCCTCGTCCCAGACCAGGGAATGGGTGCCGAGCAGCGGGCGCCAGTGGAACTTGACGAAGCAGGTCTGGCCCTCGGCATTGACCAGGCGGAAGGTGTGCACGCCGAAGCCCTGCATCATGCGCAGGCTGCGCGGAATGGCGCGGTCCGACATCGCCCACAT
>JANOKY010000612.1:0-3061 GCA_031419635.1 Burkholderiales bacterium
CGATCGGCCGCGCGCAGAGCCGGCGTGGCGCTCATCAGCGCCTGCGTGTAGGGGTGCAGCGGCCGGGCGAAGATGCGCGCCGTGTCGCCGCGCTCGACGGCGCGGCCGAGGTACATCACCAGCACATCGTGCGCCACATGCTCGACCACGGCCAGGTTGTGCGAGATGAAAACGAAGCCGGTGCCGAACTCGTCTTGCAGGTCCATGAACAGATTCAGGATCTGCGCCTGGATCGAAACGTCCAGCGCCGACACCGGCTCGTCGGCGACGACGATCTTCGGCTCGAGGATCATCGCCCGCGCGATCGCCACGCGCTGGCGCTGGCCGCCGGAAAACATGTGCGGGTAGCGTGCCAGGTGCTCGGGCCGCAGGCCCACGCGCTGGGCGATGGCCGCGATGCGCTCGTCGCGCTCGGCGGCCGTGAAAGACGTGTTGAGCTTGAGCGGCTCGGCCAGCGTGGTGTGGATTGTCTGGCGCGGGTTGAGCGACGCGTACGGGTTCTGGAACACCATCTGCACGCGTGGGCGCATTTGCGCGATGGTGGTTTTGCTGGCGTGGGCAACGTCGGTGCCGGCGATGCGCAAGGCGCCGCTGGTGGCCGGCTCGATCATCGTCAACTGGCGCGCCAGCGTCGATTTGCCGCAGCCGGATTCGCCGACGACCGCAAGCGTGCGCTGGGGATGCAGGGTGAAGGACACGCCGTCCAGCGCGCGCACGGTGGCATGGCCGCGCAGGAAGCCGCGGCTGACGCGGTAGTGGCGGGTCAGCGAGTCGGCTTCGAGCAGGGGTGCCGTCATGCGGCGCCGAGCGGAAAGAAGCAGCGCACACCGTCGCTCAATGCGGGGCGCTCACTGGTGCAGCGTGGCTGCACGCGCGGGCAGCGCGGCGCCAGCAGGCAGCCGTGCGGGCGGTCGAAGCGGCCGGGCACGATGCCGGGCAGCGCGTCCAGGCGCCGCGCGCCGCGGTTGTGTTCGGGCAGAGCGGCCAGCAGCGCCGCGGTGTAGGGATGCCGAGGTGCATCGAACAGGCCCGGCACCGCGGCGGTCTCGAGCACCTGGCCGGCGTACATCACGGCCACGCGCTGGGCGTACTCGGCCACCAGGGCCAGATCGTGCGTGATCAGCACCAGGGCCATCTCGCGCTCGCGCTGCAGCTTGGCCAACAAGGCCATGATCTGGGCCTGGATCGTCACGTCCAGCGCCGTGGTCGGCTCGTCGGCGATCAGCAGCCGCGGGTTGCAGGCCAACGCCATCGCGATGCCCACGCGCTGGTTCATGCCGCCCGACAACTGGTGCGGGTAGGCATTGATGCGGTTCTTTGCGTCGGGCATCTCGACCTGTTCGAGCAGTTGGATGACGCGATAGCGCTGCGCATCGCCCTTGAAGCCGAGGTGCTCGGCGAGCACCTCGCCGATCTGAAAGCCCACGGTGTAGGCCGGATTCAGGCTGGCCAGTGCGTCCTGGAAGACGATGGCGATGTCTTTGCCGACCACCGTGCGGCGCTCGCGCGGCGACATCGCCAACAGGTCGCGGCCGTCGAAGCGAAGCGCATCGGCGCTGACGCGGCCGGGGGCATCGACCAGGCCGAGCACCGCCAGCATCGCCACCGATTTGCCCGAGCCCGATTCGCCGACGATGCCCAGCACCTCGCCGCGATCGACGCTGAAGTCCACGCCATCGACGGCGGGGAAGCCGCCGAAATCGACGCGCAGGTTGCGGACTTCAAGCAACGCCGACATTACTGCGCTCGCTTCAGTTTCGGATCGAGCGCATCGCGCAGGCCGTCGCCGACGAGGTTGATGGCCAGCACCGACGTGAGGATCGCCAGCCCCGGCATCGTCACCACCCACGGCGCGCGGGCGATGTAGTCGCGCGCCGACGCCAGCATCGTGCCCCACTCGGGCAAGGGTGCCGGCACGCCCAGGCCGAGGAAGCCGAGTGCCGCCGTCTCCAGCACGGCCGAAGAAAAACTCAGCGTGGCGTTGACGATCAAGGGTGCCAGGCAATTCGGCAGCACGGTGATGAACATCAGGCGCAGCAGCCCGGCGCCCGCGACGCGGCTGGCGGTGACGTACTCCTTGTGCGCCTCGGCCAAGGCCGCGCCGCGCGCCAGCCGCGTGTAGCCGGGCAAGGCGCCGACGGCGATGGCGATCATCGTGTTCAACAAACCGGGGCCGAGGATCGTGATCACGCAGATGGCCAGCAGGATGCCCGGCAGCGCCAGCAACACGTCCATCGCCCGCATGATCGGCGGCGACAATGTTCTTTCGTGGAAGGCGGCAACCAGGCCGAGCATCACGCCGGGGATCATCGACATCAGCACCGACAGCGCGCCGATCGCGAGCGAGATGCGCGCACCGAACAACAGGCGCGACAGGATGCAGCGGCCGAGCTCGTCGGTGCCCAGCGGGTAGGCGGCCATGCCGCCGGCTTGCCACAGCGGCGGCGTGAGCATGTGCTGGCGGAACTGTTCGATCGGGTCGTGCGGCGCCAGCCAGGGCGCGAAGAGTGCGCCGAGGAAGATCATCACCAGCACGATCAGCGCCGCCAGCGCGCCGCGGTTCGCCGCGAAGCCGTGCCAGAACTCGGCGAGCGGGCCGGGGGGCGCAAGGGCTTCGACAGGCTCAGCCCGAACGGGGGTAGCGTTGCTCACCGCTCTCTGATGCGTGGATCGGCCACGCCATACAACACATCGACCAGCAGGTTGGCCACGATGAAGATCAACGCCGAGATCAGGATGCCGGCCTGCACGACAGGGTAGTCGCGCCGCGCGATCGAATCGATCAGCCACTTGCCGATGCCCCGGCCACGAGAAGATGGTTTCGGTGAGCACCGCGCCGCCGAGCAGCGCGCCGGTCTGCAGCCCGACCACGGTGATCACCGGGATCAGCGCATTGCGCAAGCCATGCACGACGACCACCCGCAGCGGTGACAGGCCTTTCGCGCGCGCCGTGCGCATGTAGTCCTCGCGCAGCACTTCGAGCAGCGACGAGCGCGTCATGCGCGCGATCACCGCCATCGGCACCGTGCCCAGCACCAGCGTGGGCAACACCAGGTGGCGC
>JANOKY010000613.1:0-3381 GCA_031419635.1 Burkholderiales bacterium
AGGCCCGACAGGCCTTGCTGGAAGCTCATGGTGTGTCCTTTGCGTGGTTCAGTTGAAAGCCCGGATCTGCGAATACGAAACGCTGCCGCTGTGGCGCAGCTCGAGCATCAGGGTGTCGCCGCCGGTGGCCACCGCGTCGACGCGGTCGCGCATCAGCGGCGTGGCGGCCACCGCCGCGCTGCCGCTCTTGGCGACGACACGGAAGCGCTCGCCCAGGGTGGCGTCCACGCCCGCTTTCGGCGTCCATTCGAAGCCGTGGCGGCCGCCGCCCTCGGCACCGAGGTCGATGCTGTCGATGACCCGGCCACCGGCGTTGAGGACTTCGATCTTCACGCTGTCGGCCGCCGAGGCCAGCTCGAAGCCGCCCTGCACCAGGCCGGCGTCGTTGGCCGTGAGCCGATCGCCCGCGACGATCACGTCGCGACCGACCAGTGATGCGCCTTGCAGCGCCTGCATCTGCACGAACTGCTGGTTCAGTCCCTGCACCGTGGTGTTGAGCTTGTCGATGCCGTTGACGGTGCTGATTTGCGCCATCTGGCTCGTCACCTGGGCGTTGTCCATCGGGTTCAACGGATCCTGGTTCTTCATCTGCGCCACCAGCAGTTTGAGGAAACGGTCCTCGCTGCCGGCGTCGTTCTTGGTCTTGACGGCAGCGGCGGCCGGGTTGTTGTTGAGTGCGGCGAAGGCGTTGACGGTGGCCATCATTCAATCCCGGTTCAGCCCTGGCCGAGTTGCAGCGTCTTCTGCAACAGGGTCTTGGCGGTGTTCATGACTTCGATGTTGTTCTGGTACGAGCGCGAGGCCGAGATCATGTTCACCATCTCCTCCACCGCGTTGACGTTGCTGTAGGTGACGTAGCCCTCGGCGTCGGCGGCCGGGTGCTTGGGGTCGTGCACGCGCCGGCCCACGGTCTGGTCTTCGCTGATCGTCGAAACAGTCACCCCGGCTGCGCCTTGCGCCCCCATCAGCTCGGTCTGGAACACCACCTGGCGCGCCTTGTAGGCGCTGCCGTCGGGGCCGGCCACGGTATCGGCGTTGGCCAGGTTGCTGGCCACCACATTGAGCCGCTGGCTCTGCGCCGAGATGGCACTGCCGGCGACATTGAAGATCTGGAACATCGACATGGCTTATTCCTCAGGATTGGCCTTTGATGGCTTCGAGCATGGTGCGCAGGTTGCCGTTGATGAATCGCAGCGTGGCTTCGTACTTCACGCTGTTGTCGGCGAAGCTGGCGCGCTCGCGGTCCATGTCGACGGTGTTGCGGTCCAGGTTGGTCTGGCTCGGCGTGGCGTAGCGCAGGTTGGCGTCCGTGCGCGCGCCGGCCAGCGGCTGCAGGTGGCCGGCGGCGCTGGTGTTCATCTGGCCGCTCAGCGCCTGCTGCCCGGTGGCCTGGCGCAGCGCCGAGGCGAAATCCATGTCGCGGGCCACATAGCCCGGCGTGTCGGCATTGGCGATGTTGCTGGCAATCAGGCGCTGGCGCTCCGAGCGCAGCACCAGGGCTTCGGCCTGGAAGTTCAGCGTGTCGGTCAGTCGGTTGATCATCGGCGGTGCCCCATGCGCCCCTGGTGGGGGCCTGGCGATGGATTGTGGGCAGCGCCTGGCAAAACATAAGCGCGATAAGGCGGGCCAAGGCCGGTCAATTCACGGCACTGCGATTCGCGTCCCTGCCTACAGTCAGGGCCGTGAACCCCAGTCCCTTCTTGCGCCTGCTGTGCCTGTGCGCCGCCCTCGTCGCGGCCGGGGCGCCCGTGCGCGCGCAGGCCATCGAAGGCGCACTGGCCACCCAGGTGCAGCAGTTCGCCCTCGACGCCACGCGCGCGGCGGGCACCCCCGGCCTGCGTGTGCAGGTGCGCGTGGGCCGGCTCGACCCGCGCCTGCGCCTGGCGCCCTGCGCAGACGTGCAGCCCTATCTGCCCAGCGGCACGAAGCTGTGGGGCGCAGCGCGCATGGGACTGCGCTGCAACGATGCGGCGGTGCGCTGGAACGTGTTCCTGCCGATCAACGTCGACGTGTTCGGCCCGGCCCTGGTGGCCGCTGCGCCGCTGGCCGCGGGCCATGTCCTGGCTGCCGGCGATCTGCGCATCGCCGAGGTCAACCTGGCCGCCACGCCAGCAGCGCCCTTCACCCGCAACGAGCTGGCGATCGGCCGCACGCTGGCCCGGCCGCTGGCGGCCGGCGATGCGCTTCATGCCGCTGGCCTGCGCGCGCGCCAGTGGTTTGCCGCCGGCGACAGCGTGCACCTGGTGGCCGCCGGCAGCGGCTGGCAGATCAGTGGCGAAGGCCAGGCCCTGGCGCCCGGCCTCGAAGGCCAGAGCGTGCGCGTGCGCACCGAATCGGGCCGCATCGTCAACGGCGTGGCCGTGGCCGAGCGGCGCGTCGAGGTGGCGCTGTGACTTCCCTCACGGCGCGGTGCTGCGCCTGCACGGGTGCGGCCCTTGCGCTGCGGGGCCGCCGCCGCAACGATGCAAATAGTCCTACAAATAGTCCTAAAGTCCGCCGGCCCGCCACCGATAGCCCTCGCATGAGCGAAAACCGGCCACCCCGCAACACCGCGGCCCGGCCGGCTTCAGGAGCATCCGCATGAAGATCGGTTCGATCGACCACAACAAGCCCGTCGCACCGGCCAGCGGCCAGGCTGCCGCGCCGGCAGGTGACAAGCTGCAAGGTGCTGCCTCCCCCGCGCCCGAAGCCAGCACCCAGGTGGCTCTCTCGCCGGCCGCGACTTCGCTGGTCACTGACAGCAACGCCGACTTCGACACTGTGAAAGTGGCACGCATCGCGCAGGCCATCCGCGACGGCAAGTTCCAGATCAATGCCGAGGCGATCGCCGACAAGCTGATTGCCAACACCCGGGAACTGCTGGCCGGCCGCCAGCATTGATGAGCTCAATGCAGCCGCTCTACCCCGACACGCTGGGCGCCGCGCAGCCCGCCGCCGCACTCGAAGCTTCCATCGAAGCCGTCGAGAGCCACCTCGGTGCCCTCGGCACCGCGCTGCGCGACCGCGACGCCGCGGCCATCGAGAGCCACGCCGCCGCACTGCACCGTACCCTGGCCGCCGCCGTCCACCGTTTCAGCCACGCCAGCCGCCACGCGGGTGGCGTACCGCAAGCGTTGCGCCAACGCCTGGCCCTGGCCAGCGGCCAGGTGGCGGCCCAGCGCGAAAGCCTGGCCCGCGCCACCGCCGCGCTCGACCGTGCGATCGACGTGCTGATGCCCGCGCCACTGCCGGCATCGGTGTACGGCACCGGCGGGCACAGCGAACGCTCGGCAACGAGCGGCTGTTTGCACGCCTGAGCTCAGGCCGGCGTCTCCAGCCTGGCGGGCACGCTGTGCAGATACAGCGTGTCGAAGCTCAAATCAATTTCACCCAGCCACTCGA
>JANOKY010000614.1:0-2922 GCA_031419635.1 Burkholderiales bacterium
GCCAACGCAAGTTGGCACACAAGCAAAGCTCAACGCCGATTCGTCGGCGTGACTGCGAGCAAATGGAGTGGTAGTTCAGTTGGTTAGAATACCGGCCTGTCACGCCGGGGGTCGCGGGTTCGAGTCCCGTCCACTCCGCCAGCACATTGAAAGCCAAAAAACATGAGTCAAATCAACGACTTAGAGTTTTGTGAGTTTTCTCATTTACCCCATGCATTTACCCCATCGGGGCGCTCACCACTAGGCGATGGTCGCCGGTATCGGCTGGTTCTTTGCCGATGCGGGCTTCACAGTCCGGGCCCGAGCGCCTTGCCGGTGTCGCGCACCGCGCCACGCGTTGCGGTAGGTACTGAGCGCGCCCGCCAGCGCGCAGCGCTCGGTGCCGTACTTGGTGTAGATGTACTGGATGACCTCCTCGCGCCGCTCGTGCTCGAAGTCGACATCGATGTCGGGCGGCTCGTTGCGCTCCTTCGAGATGAAACGCTCGAACAGCAGCGTGGTGTGCATCGGGTTGACTTCGGTGATGCCCAGGCAAAAGCACACTGCCGAATTGGCTGCCGAGCCGCGGCCCTGGCACAGGATGTTCTGCGCTCGCGCGAAGGGCACGATGTCGTGCACGGTGAGGAAGAAGGCCTCGTAGCGCAGGGCTTCGATGAGCTGCATTTCCTTTTCGATCTGCGCCAGCACCGAGGCCGGCGTGCCTTGCGCAAGGTGTTGATACCGCTCGCGCGCGCCGATGTCGGTGAGCGCACGCAGGTGTTCGATCGCGGTCAACCCCGCGGGCACCAGCTCGGCCGGGTACTCGTAGCGCAGCTCGCTCAAGCTGAACGCGCAACCCTCGGCGATGGCGAGCGCGGCCTGTAGCCACGCCGGCCGGTAGAGCTGCGCCAGGCGCAGGCGCGAGCGCAGATGCTGCTCGGCGTTGCGCGCCAGCGCGTAGCCGCAGTCGGCCAGCGGCCTCTTCAGGCGCACGGCGGTCAGCGTGTCCTGGACCGGCTTCCTCGAACGCAGGTGCATCAGCACATCGCCCGCGGCCACGAGGGGCAGGCCAGTGCGCGCGGCCACGGCGTCGAGCCGTTCGACGAGCAGCGAGTCGTCGGCATAGAGCAGCAGCTCGACGGCAATTGCGACGCGATCGCCGAAGGTGGCTTGCAGCCAGCGCGCTTGCGCCAGCAGCACTTCGGGCGGGTCTTCGCGGCGCGGGATCAGCAGGGCATGGCAGCCGGGCGCGCCGCGCAGATGTGCTGCACCGCCGTCGAGATCGCGCACCGTCAAGCGGTACTGGCCCTTGGCGCAACGCAAGCGCGCCAGCGTGATCAGCTCGCACAGATCGCCATAGCCTTCGCGGTGGCGCGCGATCAGCACCAGCCGGCAGGCGGGCGTGGCACCCTCGCCTTGGACCTCGAACACGCTGCCGATCAGCAGCTTGATCGGGCTGCCGGCTTCTCTCTGCCGCTTGGCCTCTTCATGCGCGCGCACCACGCCGGCGACCGAGCATTCGTCGGTGATCGCGATGGCTGCGTAGCCGAGCTGCGCCGCGCGCGCGACCAGCTCTTCAGGGTGCGAAGCGCCGATGAGAAAGCTGAAGTTCGAGCGGGAGTGCAGCTCGGCATAGGCTGGAAGCCGATCGAGCAGCGGTGTCGGTGGTGATGTTGGCAATGAGGCGAGCGGCGGCTGCGGGCGCGGCGCTTTGGGGTGGCTGGGCTGGGGCATGGCTCACCCGAACAGGCCGTGCAGATACCACTGCGAGACTTCCCCGCGCCGCTCGCGAAAGACCCAGCGCAAGCGGTGGTCGCGCCCTTCGGCGACGTGGTAATCGCGGCAGACCAGTTCGCCGTCGAACCAGCCGGCTTCGATGCGTTCAGCGCGGCTGCGCAGCGTGAGCGGGCCACCGTGCAGCGGGCGGCCGGCTTGCTCTTGTAGGCGCAGCGGCTCGGGCAGCAACCAGGTGGGGCGCGGCGGTGGGGACGGCGGCAGCTCGATCAGGGTGGGGCCGCTCGCAGCCGCATTCGCCGGCACGGCAGTCATCGCGCGCTCGGGCCGATGGTCGGCTTGCAGGTGCAGGCGCTGCACGCGCTCGGGGCCCAGGCGCGCACCAAGGCGATCGATCAGGCCGCGGGCGTCGTCGTCGCCGCTGCGCTGCGGGTCGCGCCACAGCGCGGCCTCAAAGCCGGCGTGGCTAACCGCTTCTTCCAGCCGCAGCGTCAGCGCATACACCGGCGCGGGCAGCACGGTGCGTTGCAGGCGTTCGCGCAGCAGCAGGCCAATCTGCTTGGCCTCGCGCGAAGGCTCGCCCAGTCCTATGCGCACGACGGTGTCGGGCAGCGCCTGGTGGCGGCTGGTTTCGTGTCGCAGGTGCAGCGCGATGCGCGAGGCCGCCAGCCATTGCTGCGCCAGCCAGCCGGCCAGCGGCTGCACCAGGCGTTCGGCGGCGAAGACCAGCATGGCCGCGTCGTCGGCACGGTGCAGCAGCTCCAGGCCGAGCTCGAAGCCGGGCGGCGGCGTGAACCAGGGGCGCGGGTCGGGGGCTTCGCCGTAGGCCTGGGCCAGCCGTTGCAACAACTCGCCGCCGCCGCGGCGCTGCAGGCCGGTGCGCGGCAACGCGCGCACATCGGCCAACGTACGGCAGCCGATGCCATGCAGCAGATCGGCCGTGCGGGCGGGCAGTTGCCAGACCGCCAGCGCGGCGCCCAGGGGCAAGGCGTCCAGGCGCTGGCGGGTGTGCTGGTGCCAAGCCCGAACTGGGTCGATCGCAGCGTCCGTCGCAGCGGCAGTGCCACGCGCCGCGTGGCGGCGTCGTGGCGCAGGGCCTGGCGCCGCGACCCGCGCCAGCAGCGACGCCGCGCCCGCCGTGGGCGCCGCCACCAGGTGCATGGCCTGCACGCCGCTGGCACGCACCGTCGCCCGCACGTCGCGGGCCAG
>JANOKY010000615.1:0-8714 GCA_031419635.1 Burkholderiales bacterium
ATGGACGGCTGGTTTCGTTGCACCGCGGGGGTGTTCTCGAGCGACCCGGCGCGCTCGCGGGCCGCGGGCGCGCTGCTCGGCCTGGATGCGGCGCGCAGCTACGGCACGGTGGCCGAGATGTTGAGTGCCGAAGCCGGGCGCAGCGACCGTATCGACGCTGTGGCGATCATGTCGCCCAACGACACGCACTACGGCTATGCCGTGGCGGCGCTCGATGCCGGGCTGGATGTCGTCTGCGACAAGCCGGTCACGCAGGATCATGCGCAGGCGCTGGACCTGGTGGCGCGCACGCGCACGGCGGGCCGGCTGTTTGCCGTCGCCCATGGATACGCGGCCTACCCGATGACGCGCCATGCGCGGCAGCTCGTGCAGGGTGGCGCGATTGGCGCCGTGCGCCTGGTGCAGGTCGAGTACATCCAGAGCGGCCTGGCCACGCGGCTCGAAGACGGGCCGTTGAACAACCGGCTGCGCTGGGTGCTCGACCCCGAACGCAGCGGCCAGGCCCTGGTGATGAGCGCCATTGGCTGCCACGCCCAGCACCTGGCGAGCTTTGTCAGCGGCCCCCGGGTGGCCCGTGTGGTGGCCGACGTGGGCACGCTGGTGCCGGGGCGCAAGCTCATCGACCATGTCTCGGCGCTGCTCGAGTTCGAGGGTGGTGCGCGCGGCACCTTCACCGCCACCCAGGCGGCGGCCGGCGGCGAGAACGACATCCGCCTGCGGGTGTACGGCGAGAAGGGCCTGCTCGACTGGTCGCACCGCGAAGCGAGTTACCTCAAGCTGGCAATTCAGGGTGAGCCGGTACGCACGATCGGCCGCGGCGATGCGTTCCTGCCGCCCGAGATCATCGCTGCCGGCCGCACGCCGCGCGGCCACCCCGAGGGCCTGCGCGAAGCCTTCGCCAACATCTACGCCGAAGTGGCCCAGGAACGCATGGCGCGCGAGTTGGGCGAAGCGGTGCCAGCGTTGGCCTACCCGCGCATCGAAGACGGCGCGCACACGATGGCCTTCATCGAAGCCTGCATCGCCTCGCAGGCCAGCGGCGCCTGGGCCAGCGTGGCCGACACGCCGCGCTGAAACTGCGCCGCAGCGCTCAGGCCAGCGCCAGGTCGAACAGGCTGGTCGCCTCGAGGTCGAGCACCTCGGTGCCGTCTTGGTTGAACAACTGCCAGCGCCAACGCAGGATGCCCAGGGTGGGCTGCTTGCGCGAGACCCGCGTTTCGAGCACCGTGGCGCGCAGCGACAACCTGTCGCCGGGGCGCACCGGCTCGGTCCACTTGACATACGCCAGGCCGGGCGACGCAAACGATTCCGAGCCGTGCAGCGCGGCGTCGGTGGCCAGGCGCATCGCGATGCCGCAGGTGTGCCAGCCGCTGGCGATCAGGCCACCGAAGCGCCCCTGCGCAGCAGCCGCGGCATCGGTGTGGAACCACTGCGGGTCGTAGGCGTTGGCGAACTGCAGCAACTCGGCTTCACCCACCCCGTAGGAGCCGGCCTCGATGACTTGGCCGGCGCAAAACTCGGAGAACTTCATGCTACAAAAATGAGGGGCATGACAGCGAAAACCGATGTTGCGACGCGTACCTGCATGAATGGTAATGCATGCATACTGCCAGCCTACCGCGCGCTGCATCGCGGCCGGCGCCCGAACAAACACCGCATGAAAGTAAACGCAAGATGACTGCCACGGCCCTGGGCAGACTCGCCACGCTGATCAAAAGTGAACGCCAGCCCATGCTGGCGCGCTGGCGGCAACAGGTGCGGCAACTTCCGTCAGCGCGGCAACTCGACATCCCGACACTCAACGATCACATTCCTGACCTGCTGGATGAGTTAGCTACGGCGCTCGAGTCCCGTCCTGACCAAACGATTGTCGAAGCGCTCGGCGAAGACAGCCCCCAAGCCCATGGGCTGCAACGCTTGAAGGACGCGTTTGACATTGAAGAGGTTGTTGCCGAGTACAACATCCTTCGCGGCTGTATCCACGACCTTGCAACAGAGCATGGTGTGGACCTACAGGGCCAGCCGTTCCACGTCATCAACCGTGTGTTCGACCATGCCATCGGGTTGGCCTTGCAAACCTATGTCACGCAGCAGGCGCTCGAGGTGCAGATGCGCCGCGAAGAGTACCTGGCCTTCGTCGTACACGATCTGCGCACACCCCTGTTCGCGATTTCCCTGACTGGCAGGGTTTTCGAGAAGACGCTGCCCAACCAAGGCTGGGGTGATGATGCCGCCAGGTTGTTGAAGTCACTGCGTCGCAACGTGCTCCAACTCGAAGGGCTGGTGCGCAAAGTGCTCGAGGAGAACACGAATCTACAGGCCGACCTCGGGATAAAGCTGGAGCGGCGTGAGTTCGACTTATGGCCTCTCGTCGAGGCGCTGCTGGACGATCTGCACCCGGTTGCCGGCACTGCCAGCACGCTGGTGCGCAACCAGGTGCCCGACGACTTGGTGCTCTTCGCCGACGCCGGCTTGTTGCGACGAGTGTTTCAAAACCTGATTGCCAACGCCATCAAGTACGCGCCCGGCGGCGAGGTTGTCGCCGGTGCTCGAGAACTCGATGCGCAGGGGGCCGTCGAGTGCTGGGTCAGCGACAACGGCTCGGGCATTTCCGCCGAGCTTCTCGAAAAGATTTTCGACAAGGGGGAAACCGACCCCGAGACCAGCGGCGGAACGGGCCTGGGGCTGGCCATCGTGAAGACGTTCATCGAGGCCCATGGCGGCACGGTGACCGTCGAAAGTACGCAAGGAGTCGGCTCGACATTTCGATTTTCGGTGCCCAGCAAGACTCAACCGAGTTGAGGTGCGGTGGCCGCACCCACCCGCCGGCGCAGCCACGGGCTGACGCGGTAGCGCTCGCCGCGGTAGTGCGCATCGAGCGCGTCGAGCAGTGCCGCGACCTCGGCGGCGCTCCACTGTGCCAGCCACTCGAAGGGGCCCGCCGGGTAGTTGACGCCGAGCTTCATCGCCGCGTCGGCAGCCTCGGCCGTGCACACACCCTGCTGCACCGCATCGGCGGCTTCGTTGATCAACATCGCCACGGTGCGCGCCACCACCAGGCCGGGGCTGTCGGCGATGCGCAGCGGCGCGTAGCCGACTGCCGCCAGCCAGGCCGCGGCCTGGGTGCGCCAGGCAGGGCGGGCGCTGTCGGCCACGGCATAGGCCAGCGCGGTGCCGGGGGCGGCAGGCAAGCGCAGCGGGCGGTCGAATACGGCCACGTCGCCGACATCCATCGCGGCGGCGCAGTCGCTGGCGCAGCGGCCGTCGGTGAGCACCAGGCGCGCACCATCGATGGCTAGCCCCGTCCAGCCGCTGTCGTAAACGCGCGCCGGGCCCCAGCCCTGGCGCGCCAGGGCGGCGGTGGCGGCGGCGTCGAGGCTGTCAGCGATCTGGCCCGCGCCGTGCACCGTGACCTCGCCCGCGGTGGCCGGCGCTTCGTGCACCGCCACCGGCAGCGTCGGCGTGCCTTCGGGGTAGCGGTAGAAACCGCGCCCGCTCTTGCGCCCGAGCAGGCCGCCTTCGACCATCTCGCGCTGCACCAGCGAAGGCACATAGCGCTTGTCGAAGAAGTTGGCCTCGTAAACCGACTTGGTGACCGCGAAATTGGTGTCGTGGCCGATCAGGTCCATCAGCTCGCACGGGCCCATGCGAAAGCCCGCCGCGCGCAGGCAGGCGTCGAGCACCTGCGGCGTGGCCGCCTGCTCGTGCAGCAGGGCCAGCGTTTCGGCATAGAACGGCCGCGCGATGCGGTTGACGATGAAGCCCGGCGTTGAGCGCGCATGCACCGGCACCTTGCCCCAGGCCCGGCTCAAATCGAAGATGGCTTCGGCCACGCGGTGCTCGGTGTGCAGGCCCGACACCACCTCCACCAGCTTCATCAGCGGCACCGGGTTGAAGAAGTGCATGCCGACCAGCCGGCCGGGGTGGGCCAGGCCGTTGGCGATGGCCGTGACTGAGATCGATGAGGTGTTGGTGGCCAGCACGCAGTCGACGCTGACAATGGCTTCGAGCTGCTGGAACAGGGCGCGCTTGGCGTCGAGGTTTTCGACGATGGCTTCGATCACCAGCCCCGTTTTGCCGAGTTCTTCCAGCGCCGCCAGCGGTTCGATGCGTGAGAGGGTGGCCTCCGCCGCATCGCTGCTCAGCTTGCCTTTGGCCACCAGGCCATCGAGCGTTGCGCCGAGCTGCGCGGCGGCCTGCTGGGCGGCGCCGCCGCGGGCATCGAACAACTGCACGCGGTGCCCCGCCTGCGCCGCCACCTGGGCGATGCCGACGCCCATGATGCCGGCGCCGACGACCAGGATCGGCGCCTGCTCGAGCTTGGGTATCGTCATGTGGCGGTCCAATCGGGCGGCCTCTTGGCCAGGAAGGCGGCGAAACCTTCGCGGGCTTCGTCGCTGCCGCGAACGCGGGCGATGGTTTGCGCGGTGAGTTCGCGCACTTCGGCGGTGATCGGGCCGACCTCGAGTTGTGCGAAGAGCTGCTTGGTCTCGCGCTGCGCAGCGGGGCCACCGGCCGTCAACTCGGTGACCGTGCTGTCGAGCGTGGCGTCGAGTTGATCGAGCGCCACGACTTGCTGCACCAGGCCGATGGCCAGCGCCTCGGCCGCGGCGATGCGCGTGGCCGTGAGGGCCAGGCGCTGGGCCTGGCGCTTGCCGACGGCGTTGACGAGGTACGGGCCGATGACGGCGGGCAGGATGCCGAAGCGCGCCTCACTGACAGCGAAGCTGGCGTTGTCGGCGGCGACCGCGATGTCGCAGGCGCAAATCAAGCCGACACCGCCGCCGAGCGCGGCGCCCTGCACGCGCGCGACGGTGGGCTTGGGGCAGGCCGCGATGCGCGACAGCATCGCTGCGAAGCGCCGCGCGTCGCCCTGGTTCCACTCGCGCGTGGCACTGCTGGCGCGCTGCATCCATTGCAGGTCGGCCCCGGCGCTGAAATGCTTGCCCTCGCCGGCCAGCACGATCACGCGCACGCTGCTTTCCTCGCAGAGCCGCGCGAAGGCGGCATCGAGTTCGGCGATCATGGCTTCGTCGAAGGCATTGAAGACCGCCGGGCGCGACATCGTGATCTGCGCCACGCCGGGCGATCGTTGCGAGATCGAAAGCGCTGACATCAATAGGTCTCCAGGTGCAGGCGGCCTTGTTGCTTCAGCGCCGCGGCCACGGCATCCCACGACAGGCCGGCCCGCTCGGCGATGTCGCGCAGGGCCAGCAAGACGCCCACTTCCATCGCCTTGAGGCCGCAGACGTAGAAGCAGGCGTTGGCGTCGGCCAGCAGCAAGGCCAGGTCGGCCGCGCGCTCGCGCATCGCGTCCTGCACATAACGCTTGGGCGCACCCGGCGTGCGCGAGTAGGCGAAGTTGATGTCGATGAAATCCTTGGGCAGGCTTTGCAGCGGGCCGAAGTACGGCAACTCTTCTTGCGTGCGCGCGCCGAAGAAGAGCATCAGCTTGCCGCCCTCGAACTTACCGCTGCTGCGCAGCCGGCGGCGCCACTCGGTCATCGCACGCATCGGCGCGCTGCCGGTGCCGGTGCAGATCATCACGATGTGGCTGCGCGGATGGTTGGGCATCAGGAAGCTGGTGCCGAAGGGGCCGATCACCTGCACCTTGTCGCCGACCTGCAGGTCGCACATGTAGTTGCTGGCCACGCCGCGCACCGGATGGCCCTGGTGGTCTTCGAGCACGCGCTTGATGGTCAGCGACAGGTTGTTGTAGCCCGGCCGCTCGCCGTTGCGCGGGCTGGCGATCGAGTATTGGCGCGGGTGGTGCGGGCGGCCGTTGGCGTCGCTGCCGGGCGGGAGGATGGCGATCGACTGGCCTTCGAGCAGCGGAAACGGCAGGCTGCCGAAGTCCAGCACCAGGTGATGGGTGTCGTATTCCTTGCCGACTTCGGTAACGCGCACGTTGCCGACCACGGTGGCGGTGATCGATTTCTCTGCCGCCTTCGGGCCATACAGATGGGTGTAGGCATGCGCCGCCGACCAGGGCGGGACTGTCGCGCCGTAGTTTGCTGCGCGCTCGGACGCCTTGTCGCCCCGTTCGCCCTGAGCTTGTCGAAGGGCCGCCTGCGGATCGACCAGGGCTTGGACAAGCTCAGCCCGAACGGGTTGCGCGCTGGCCGGCAGCTCGGCCGGCAATTCATCCCAGCCGAGCTGCTCTTCCAGGCTGTAGGCCTTGACCAGCGGCATCGCACGCCAGTTGTCGATCGAACCGGTGGGGCACGGCGAGATGCAGTCCATGCAGAAATTGCACTTGCTGGCATCGACCACGTAGTTGCGCGAGTCGTGCGTGATCGCCTTGACCGGGCAGATCGCCTCGCAGGTATTGCAGCGGATGCAGATCTCGGGGTCGATCAGGTGCTGCTTGATGACGCCGGTACTGACCATGTCCATTGTGATTCCTTGCGTTGCCCCCTCCCCCGCTGGGGGTTGGGGTGGGGGCGTGCCTTGCGCCACCGGGCCCCCATCCCAGCCTTCCCCCAGAGGGGGAAGGAGCGATCAGTTGAACCGCACGTACTCGAAATCGACCGGCTGGCGGTTGATGCCCATCACGGGAGGCGCGATCCAGTTGGCGAACTTGCCCGGCTCGACCACGCGGCCCATCAGGCTGGCCACGTAGGCGCGGTCGGCGTCCGAAGGCAGCCACTGGTCGACATTGGCCTTCCATTCGGCGTCGCTGACGACGCGGCCGTCGGGCGAAACCTTGGCACCCGAGAGCGCGCCGATGTTGCGGTGGAAGGCCTTGTGCGGCACGCTCAGCTTGAACGGGATGCCAGCCTTGTCGATCACCTTGTTCCAGCGGTTCACGCCGGCCACGCTGTCGATGATGTAGTCGTCGCGCAGCACTTCGTTGAGCGCGTTGAGCATCGGCACTTCCTTTTCGACCAGCTTGCCCTCGACGACCTGCAGCACCTTGTAGCTCTGGCCGCGCAGTTGATGATCGTCGCTGCGCTTGCCTTCTTCGTAGCGGCCCTTCAGGCCCGACGAGTAGAAGGTGGCGGCATTGCTCGATTCATCGGCGCCGAACAGATCGACGGTGACGCTGAAGTGGAAGTTCAGGTAGCGCTGCAGCGTGGGCAGATCGATCACGCCGGCCGCGCGCAGCTTGGCGACATCGTCGGTCTTGAGTTCGTTCATCGCATTCACGGTGCGCTGGATCACGCGCGAGATGCCGCTCTCGCCGACGAACATGTGGTGCGCTTCTTCGGTGAGCATGAACTTGGTCGTGCGCGCCAGCGGATCGAAGGCACTCTCGGCCAGCGCGCAGAGCTGGAACTTGCCGTCGCGGTCGGTGAAGTAGGTGAACATGAAGAACGCCAGCCAATCGGGCGTGGCTTCGTTGAAGGCACCGAGGATGCGCGGGTTGTTGGCGTCGCCGGAGCGGCGCTCGAGCAGGGCCTCGGCTTCCTCGCGGCCGTCGCGGCCGAAGTGCTTGTGCAGCAGGTAAACCATCGCCCACAGGTGGCGGCCTTCTTCGACGTTGATCTGGAACAGGTTGCGCAAGTCGTACATGCTCGGCGCGGTGAGGCCGAGGTGGCGCGGCTGCTCGACCGAGGGCGGTTCGGTGTCGCCCTGTGTGACGATGATGCGGCGCAGGTTGGCGCGGTACTCGCCGGGCACTTCCGTCCAGGCCTTCTCGCCCTTGTGGTCGCCGAAGTGGATTTCGCGATTGGCGTCGCCGGGGTTCAGGAAGATGCCCCAGCGGTAGTCCTTCATCTTGACGTGGCCGAACTGGGCCCAGCCCTGCGGATCGACGCTGACCGCCGTGCGCAGGTAGACGTCGTAGTCGGTCGAACCCTCGGGGCCGACATCGCCCCACCAGTTGAGGAAGTTCGGCTGCCAACCTTCGAGCGCGCGCTGCAGCGTGCGGTCTTCGGCCAGGTTGACGTTGTTGGGGATCTTGTCGCTGTAGTTGATGCTGGTCATGATGATTGCCTTGATTGTTTAGACACGATTCCAGTCGAACGCCGCTTTGTCGCCCTTGCCGTAGACCTTGAGGGCGCCCTTTTCGCC
The DNA here is from genome assembly GCA_031419635.1 of Burkholderiales bacterium. Lineage (GTDB taxonomy): Bacteria > Pseudomonadota > Gammaproteobacteria > Burkholderiales > Burkholderiaceae_C > CADEEN01. Next base: position 8,017 of record JANOKY010000615.1, read on the forward strand.
AACCGCGTTGGGGCGTTGAAAGATCCAGTTCTGCCACGCCGTGAGGCGGCCGAAGACGCGCGTGAACATGTTCTCGGGGCCATTGAAGCGCAGGTTGGCTTCCATGCCGGTGAGGGCATCGGGGTTCATCGAGACACGCTCTTCGATCGCGATGCGCACTTCGTCGGTCCAGTCGATGTCGTCGGGATTGCTGGTGACCAGGCCGACGGCAAAGGCGGCGTCGGCATCGAGCGCCTGGCCGGCCTTGGCGCGCACGGCGTCCAGCGCCGGCTGCTCGTTGTAGAAGCGGCGCTGCAGGCGGCTGTCGCCGGTGATCATCGGATAGAGGCCGAAGTTGGTGTCGGCCACCGTGATCTTGGGCGCCTTGGCTTCGTCGTCGGGCAAGGCCAGCATGTAGCTGCGGTCGCAGGCCAGCGCGAGTTCGAGCAAACTGCCGGCGAAACACGAGCCCGGCTCGATCAGCGCGAAGAGGCTGCGCGATGAGACATCCAGGCGGCTGAAGGTGCGGCGCAGCAGGCCGACGGTTTCGCGCACCAGCCAATGATTCTTGTGGGCCAAGAGCGTCGCGTCCATCGCCAGCACCGCGGCCGCGTCGCCTTCGGTTCTGATCAGCCAGGTGCCGATGTCGAGCTCGTTGGTTCGCATCGACAGGATCGCATCTTCGAGTTCGCGCGCCATCGCCAGCGGGTACCAGGCGG
>JANOKY010000616.1:0-4976 GCA_031419635.1 Burkholderiales bacterium
GGTGGCGGACGGCAAGGTGTCGGTCACCCGCGAAGTCGACGGTGGATCGGAGACGGTCAAGCTGTCACTGCCGGCCGTGATCACCACCGATCTGCGCCTGAACGAGCCGCGCTACGTCACCCTGCCCAACATCATGAAGGCCAAGAAGAAGACGCTGGATGTCTTCAAGCCGGCCGACCTGGGCGTCGATGTCATGCCGCGGATCAAGATCCTGAAAGTCGTCGAGCCGCCCAAGCGCGGTGCCGGTGTGAAGGTGGCCGATGTGGCGGCGCTCGTCGACAAACTGAAGAACGAAGCAAAGGTGATCTGAGATGGCCGCACTTGTCATAGCCGAACACGACCACGGCGCCCTCAAACCCGCGACGCTCAACACCGTCACCGCTGCATTGCAGTGCGGCGGCGAGGTGCATGTGCTGATTGCCGGCCACAACGCCGGCGGCGCGGCACAGGCCGCGGCGCAGATCGCGGGCGTGGTCAAGGTGCTGCATGCCGACGGCGCGCAACTGGCCGAGCAACTGGGCGAGAACGTCGCGGCGCAGGTGATCGCACTGGCCGGCAACTACAGCCACCTGCTGTTCCCGGCCACGGCGCATGGCAAGAACGTGGCTCCGCGGGTGGCTGCGCTGCTCGACGTGGCGCAGATCAGCGATGCGTCGAAGGTCATCAGCGCCGACACCTTCGAGCGCCCGATCTATGCCGGCAACGCCATCGCCACGGTGCAGTCGCTCGATGCCAAGAAGGTCATCACCGTGCGCACCACCGGCTTCGATGCCGCGGGCCCGGGCGGCTCGGCGGCGATCGAGAGCGTCGCCGCAGTGGCCGACAGTGGCCTGTCAGCCTACGTCGGCAGCGAGATCGCCAAGAACGACCGGCCCGAGCTGACGGCGGCCAAGATCATCGTCAGCGGCGGCCGCGCGATGGGCTCGTCCGACAAGTTCAATGCCGTGCTGACGCCACTGGCCGACAAGCTCGGCGCCGCGCTCGGCGCCAGCCGCGCCGCCGTCGATGCCGGCTACGCGCCCAACGACTGGCAGGTCGGCCAGACCGGCAAGATCGTCGCCCCCAGCCTGTACATCGCCTGCGGCATCAGCGGCGCGATCCAGCACCTGGCGGGGATGAAGGACAGCAAGGTCATCGTCGCCATCAACAAGGACGCCGAGGCGCCGATCTTCAGCGTGGCCGACTATGGGCTGGAGGCTGACTTGTTCGTCGCCGTGCCGGAGTTGGTGAAGTTGCTTTGATCTATCGGGAGTTCCAATGACTTATCGCGCTCCGTTGAAGGACATGCTCTTTTGCATGAAAGAGCTGGCCGGCCTCGACGCCGTGGCGCGCCTGCCCGGCTTCGACGACATCGATGCCGATACGGCGCAGGCGGTGCTCGAAGAGTGCGCCAAGTTCAACGAAGGCATCGTCGCGCCGTTGAACTGGGACGGCGACCTGAAGCCCTCGTCGTGGAAGGACGGCGTCGTCACCACGACCGCCGGCTTCAAGCAGGCCTTTCGCCAATTTGCGCAAGGCGGCTGGCAGGGCTTGCAGCACCCAGTCGAATTCGGCGGCCAGGGGCTGCCCAAGACCATTGGCGCGGCTTGCATCGAGATGCTCAACAGCGCCAACCTGAGCTTCGCGCTGTGCCCGCTGTTGACCGATGGTGCGATCGAAGCCCTGCTGACGGCCGGCACGCCCGAGCAACAGCAGACCTACATCCCGAAGATGATCGACGGCAGTTGGACCGGCACGATGAACCTGACCGAGCCGCAGGCCGGCAGTGACCTGGCAGCGGTGCGCACCCGTGCCGAGCCGCAGCCCGACGGCAGCTTCAAGCTCTTCGGCACGAAGATATTCATCACCTATGGCGAACACGACATGGCCGAGAACATCGTCCACCTCGTGCTCGCGCGGGTGGTCGGTGCGCCCGAAGGCGTGAAGGGCATCTCGCTGTTCATCTGCCCGAAGTTCATGCCCGATGGTTCGCGCAACGACGTGCACTGCGTCAGCATCGAACACAAGCTCGGCATCAAGGCCAGCCCGACGGCGGTGCTCCAGTATGGCGACCACGGCGGCGCCGTGGCCGAGTTGATCGGCCAGGAAAACCGCGGCCTCGAGACCATGTTCATCATGATGAACGCCGCCCGCTACGCCGTCGGCGTGCAGGGCATCGCGGTGGCCGAGCGGGCCTACCAGAAGGCGGTGAGCTTTGCCCGCGAGCGCGTGCAAAGCCGGCCGGTCGACGGCTCGATGAACACGGCCGCCACGATCATCCACCACCCCGATGTCAAGCGCATGCTGCTGACGATGCGCGCCTACACCGAGGGTTGCCGGGCGATGGCCCTGGTGGCGGCGGCGGCCTACGACGCCTCGCACCACCATGCCGACGCCGAGGTGCGCAAGCAGAACCAGGCCTTCTATGAATTCATGGTGCCCCTCATCAAGGGCTACAGCACCGAGATGAGTTTGGACGTCGCCTCGCTGGGCGTGCAGGTGCACGGCGGCATGGGTTTCATCGAGGAGACCGGCGCGGCACAGTACCTGCGCGACGCCAAGATCCTGACGATCTACGAAGGCACCACCGCCATCCAGGCCAACGACCTGATCGGCCGCAAGACGCTGCGCGATGGCGGCCAGACGGCCAAGGCAATCGCGCGGCAGATCGAGAGCACCGAGGCCGCACTCGCCAAGCGCAGCAGCGCCGCAGCCAACGCCGTCCTCAAGCACTTGAGCGCGGCACGCAATGCCTTCGTCGAGGTCGTCGATTTCGTTGCCGGCCAAACCAGGGCCAGCCCCAACGCGGTCTTCGCCGGCTCGGTGCCGTACCTGATGCTGGCCGGCAACCTGATGGCCGGCTGGCAACTGGCGCGAGCCCTGCTGGTGGCCGAAGACAAGCTGGCGGCGGGCGAAGAGGCCGCGTTCATGCAAGCCAAGATCGCCACCGCGCGCTTCTATGCCGAGCACATCCTGTCCCAAGCCCCGGGGGTACGCGACAGCATCATCGACGGCCACGCGGCCGTGAACGACATGGCCCTGGAAGCTTTCTGATGGCGGTGCCAGCGATCTTCAACACACTGCGCCTGCCGGTCATCGGCGCGCCGCTGTTCATCGTCAGCAATCCGAAACTGGTGATCGCGCAATGCCAGGCCGGCATCGTCGGTGCGATGCCGGCGCTCAACGCGCGCCCGGCCGCGCAACTCGACGAATGGCTGGCCGAGATTACCGAGACGCTGGCAGCCTGGGACCGCACGCACCCCGACCGCCCGGCGGCGCCGTTCGCGATCAACCAGATCGTGCACAAGAGCAACGACCGGCTCGACCACGACATGGCGGCGTGCGCGCGGTACAAGGTGCCGATCGTCATTACCTCGCTGGGCGCGCGCACCGATGTCAACGACGCTGTGCACGGATGGGGTGGCGTGGTGCTGCACGACATCATCAACAACTTCTTTGCCCACAAGGCGATCGACAAGGGCGCCGACGGCCTGATCGCGGTGGCCGCCGGTGCCGGTGGCCATGCCGGCGTGAAGAGCCCGTTTGCGCTGGTGCAGGAAATTCGCGAATGGTTCGTCGGCCCGCTGGCTCTGTCAGGCGCCATCGCCACTGGCGGCGCGGTGCTGGCGGCGCAGGCCATGGGTGCCGACTTCGGCTACATCGGCTCGGCCTTCATCGCCACCGTCGAAGCCCGTGCGTCCGAGGCCTACAAGCAGGCCATCGTCGACGGCAACAGCGACGATATCGTCTACACCAGCCTGTTTACCGGCGTGCACGGCAACTACATGAAGGCTTCGATCCGTGCCGCCGGCCTGGACCCGGACAACCTGCCCGCGAGCGACCCGAGCAAGATGGATTTCGGCGGCGGCGAGAGCGCCAAGAAGGCCTGGAAAGACATCTGGGGCTGCGGCCAGGGCATCGGCGCCGTCAAGCAGGTGGTACCCACGGCCGAGCTGGTGGCGCGGCTGGCGCGCGAGTACGCTGCCGCGAAGTCGCGCCTGGGCGTTGGCTTGGCGCAAGACATCGGTGCTAGAGTCGTCGCCGTGAATTAGATCGGTCCTTCCCGTCCCCTTGCCGGCGGCTCTGCACAGGGCGCCGCGGCGAGGCGGCCATGCTAGTCCGCCCACCGGTGAAGCCGGGTCGCGGAAGGTTTTGCAACCCACACGAAGCTGCGCAGACCGCGGCGAAAGGTGAGCGAAGATGATGCAGCAAAGCAGGGCGAACTCGTACCTGTTCGGGGGCAACGCCCCGTACGTCGAAGAGCTCTACGAGGCCTACCTCGACAACCCCGGCTCGGTGCCCGAGACCTGGCGCACCTACTTCGACAACCTGCAGAACGTGGCCGCCACCGATGGCAGCGAACGCCGCGATGTGGCCCATGCGCCGGTGGTCGAGTCCTTCGCCCAGCGTGCCAAGGCCAATGCCTTCGCCAACAAGGCCAGCAGCACCGACCTGGCCGTCGCACGCAAGCAGGTCCATGTCCAGTCGCTGATAGCAGCCTACCGATTTCTAGGCTCGCGCTGGGCCGACCTCGACCCCTTGAAGCGCGCCGAGCGGCCGAAGATTCCCGAGCTGGAACCGGCGTTCTACGACTTGTCCGAATCGGACATGGACATCACGTTCAGTGCCGCCAACACCTACTTCGGTGGCGAGCAGATGACGCTGCGCCAGATCATGCAGGCGCTGCGCGAAACCTATTGCGGCACCGTCGGCGCCGAGACCATGCACTGCACCGACCCGACCGAGAAGCGCTGGTGGCAGGAGCGCCTCGAGCGCGTGCGCAGCAAACCGAGTTATTCGCCTGACGAGAAGAAGCACATCCTCGACCGCCTGACCGCGGCCGAGGGCCTCGAGCGCTTCTTGCACACCAAGTTCGTTGGCCAGAAGCGCTTCTCGCTCGAAGGCAGCGAGAGCTTCATCGCCTCGATGGACGAAGTGGTGCAGCGCGGCGGCGAGAAGGGTGTGCAGGAAATCGTCATCGGCATGGCCCACCGCGG
>JANOKY010000617.1:0-3352 GCA_031419635.1 Burkholderiales bacterium
TAGACCATGAAGCCGCGCAGCTTGCTCGGCTCGAGTTTCTTGCGGCCCTCGTCGCTGCCGTCCAGACCCAGCAGGTACTCGCGCACGGCGGCCACCTGCTCGGCGCTAATGGAAGGTGCGGCGATCACATGCTTGATCGGCACCACTTTCGATTGCGCCAGTACCTTGCCGCCCTTGGCCTGCCAGTCTTTGATCACGCTGGCCGCCGCGGTGGCACCGGCGTGGGTCAGCGAGTTCTCGACGAAGAACGGCACGGCGTCCTGGTAGCGCGTGTAGGTCAGGTTGATGTGCTTGATGTCCACCTTCGCATCGCGCAGCGTCGCCCGCACCATCCACGAGGTGATCGAGTCCTCATCAGGCGCGCCCAGGCGCTTGCCGTCGAGATCGGACAGCGATTTCAGCGGCGAATCGGCGCGCACCAGGAAGTTGGCCTGGTACTTGTCGAAGCCCTTGGCCACCACCACCAGACGGTAGCCGTTGTGCTTGATGGCCGCGATCGAGACATGCGCCGGGTGCACCAGCGCCAGGTCGAAGGTCTTGGCCTCCAGGCCCTTGCGCAGCGAAGGGTAGTCGCCCACAGGCTCGACCGTGACCGGCTGGCGCAGCAGCTTGCTCAGGTCGGCGGCGATGGCCGCGTAGCGCGCGCGGATCTCGTCGTTGGAGACGCGGTAGGTCACGCCTTCGTTGACCGCCAACACCAGGGCCTGGGCCCAGGGGCTGGCCAGCAACAGGGCGCCAAGGAGGGCAAGACGCAGGCGCAAGAATCTGGACATGGCGGGGGACTCGCAGATGACAGGCGGGGGGCTCAAGCCGCCTTCTTGCGAGCGGCTTTGGCGGGCACGGCCTTGGCCGCGCGCGGTTCGAACTCGAAGATCACTTTACCTTCCTTCTTGTCGTAGGCCAGGCGTGCCTTGAACTTGCGGCGGGTCTTGTTCGAGACGAAATTCTCGAGCAAGGCGGTCTTGCCGCCGGCCAGCAGGCGCGTCATCTCTTCGCGCGGTACGGGTTGCTGCAGGATGATCTTGCCGCTCTTGAAGTCGCAGGTGATGTGTGCGCCGACGGCATGCTCGCAGACATAGCTGCTGCCATGCTCGTAGACATGGCCCTGGCACTTCGGGCAGGCGCCCAGGCTGTGCTGGGCCGAGAAGTCGACCGGCTCGCCGTCGCCCTGCTTGGCGTCGTCGCCGAAGTCGAACTCGAGCTTCCAGTTGTTGATCTCGTCGTCGCGCACCAGCTTCATCTCGGCGGTGAACGGCCAGCCGGCCTTGGAGCGGAAACCGTCGAGCGGGCCGATCTTCTTGTCGCGCAGGAAGGCCTCGGCCTCGGCAGTCTCGAAGGCGCGGCCGGCGGGGATCTTGGTGATCGAGAAGCCGCACGAGGCCCCGCCAGGGGCCGATCCACCTCCGTCGCAGGCGAACCGTCGGTAGTTCTCCTTGACCACGCCGCCGCAATTCGGGCATGGCGTGGCCAGCGTCGCGTAGTCGCCGGGGATGGTGTCGCGGTCGTACTCCTTGGCCTTCTTGACGATGCGCTCGGCCATCGCCGCGATCTCGGCCATGAAGGCGCTGCGCTTCAGGCGGCCATGCTCCATTTCGGCGAGCTGGTACTCCCAGTTGCCGGTCAGCTCGGGCTTGGTCAGGTCTTCGATGTCCAGGCCGCGCAGCAGGGTCATCAACTGGAAGGCCTTGGCGGTGGGCACCAGCTCGCGGCCGTCGCGGTACATGTACTTTTCCAGAATCAGGCCTTCGATGACCTGCGCCCGCGTCGCCGGTGTGCCGAGTCCCTTTTCGGCCATCGCCTCGCGGAACTCGTCGTCGTCGATCAGCTTGCCGGCGCCTTCCATCGCGCTGAGCAAAGTGGCTTCGGTGTAGCGCGCCGGTGGCTTCGTTTTCAGGCCGTTGGCATCGACGCTCTCGGCGCGCACCACCTCGCCCTGCTGCACCGCCACGAGGTTGGCGTCATCTTCCTGCGCTTCCTTGCCATACACCGCCAGCCAACCGGGCTTGACCAGGACCTTGCCATTGGTCTGAAGGGGTGCTCCTTGCCGCCCACCTTCACGGTCGAGATGCGCGTTGTCACCATCGACTCGGCACTCGGGTAGAAGACCGCGAGAAAGCGCTTGACCACCAGGTCGTAGAGCTTGGCTTCGATCTCGGTCAGGCTTTTCGGCGCCTGCAGCGTCGGGATGATGGCGAAGTGGTCCGACACCTTGGCGTTGTCGAAGACGCGCTTGATCGGCTTGACGTAGCCCTCTTTCAACGCCACCTTGGCGTGCCCTGCCAACGGCCGCAGCGGGCCCGGCAGGTCTTCCTTGGACAACATCGTCATCGTGTCCTTGACCACTTTGACGTAGTCCTCGGGCAGCGCACGCGAGTCCGTCCGTGGGTAAGTCAACACCTTGTGCTTCTCGTACAGCGCCTGGGCGATCGACAACGTGGTCTTGGCCGAAAAGCCGAAGCGCGAATTGGCCTCGCGCTGCAAGGTCGTCAGGTCGTAGAGCAGCGGGCTGGCCTGGGTGCTCGGTTTGGCCTCTTCGGTGACGGTGGCCGGCTGGCTGCGGCAGGCTTGCGCAATGGCTTGGGCGTCGGACTCGTTCCACACGCGGTCGGCGCGGCGGTCAGCGTCTTCGTCCTTCTTGAATTTCGGATCGAACCACTTGCCCTCGTACTCGCCGGCCTGGGCCGCGAAGCTGGCCTTGACTTCCCAGTACGGGCGCGAGATGTGTTTGCGGATTTTTTCTTCGCGCTCGACCACGATCGACAAGGTCGGCGTCTGCACCCGGCCGACGGTCGTGAGAAAGAAGCCGCCGTCGCGCGAGTTGAAGGCCGTCATCGCCCGCGTGCCGTTGATGCCGACCAGCCAGTCGGCCTCGCTGCGGCTGCGCGCGGCGTCGGCCAGGCCGAGCATCTGCTTGTCGCTGCGCAACTGCTCGAAGCCGTCGCGGATGGCCTGCGGCGTCATGCTTTGCAGCCACAGGCGCGTGACCGGTTTGTCGATCGGCTTTTTCTCCGACCCCGCGTACTGCACGATCAGGCGAAAGATCAGCTCGCCTTCGCGGCCGGCGTCGCAGGCGTTTATCAGTGCCGTCACATCCTTCCTCTTGACCAGCTTGACGACCGCGTTCAGCCTCGACCTGGCCTTGTCGATCGGCGCCAGGTCGAAGTGCGGCGGCACCACCGGCAAGTGCGCGAAGCTCCACTTGCCGCGCTTGACGTCGTATTCCTCCGGCGCCTTGATTTCGACCAGGTGTCCGACCGCCGAGGTGACCACATAGCGCTCGTTCTCGAAGTGCTCGGCGAGCTTCTCGAACTGGCCCGCGTTGCTTGTCAGCGCGCGCACGATGTCCTGGGCC
>JANOKY010000618.1:0-11038 GCA_031419635.1 Burkholderiales bacterium
GCCAAGCGCGTCGCCAGCACAGGCAGCGCCGGTGCGCCAATGCCGTCGTCGTTGGTGATGAGGATTCTCAAGGTGCGCCCCACCGGCTCAGGGCCTGGCGTTCTGCATCAGGATGAATGACGCGAGAGGGCGCACCTGATCCGGAAAACGCTCGAGCTTCAACGGCAGGTACCACGAGCGGTCGAAGGCGGTGATCTCGGCCGACCCGAGCACGATGGTGTGCTCGAGCCGCGCAAGCACCGCAGCGTCGTTGATCTCCCCGAGCAGTCTGCTGAGGCGGGTCATGATCTGTTGCGTCAGTGCCCGTATCGACCCGATCGCGGCGCCAGGCTCGGCCAGCAGCAACTTGGCCTGCGAGCCGAGGGCCGCGATTTCGCGTGACGGTGTGGCGTGGGCGGCCCCGAGCACGCTGCCGCACTGCGCCGCCAGACCGGCGTAGAAGTTGAGCTCGTAGCGCGCACGTGCGTACAAGTGGTCGACGCGCTCGCGGCAGAAGCTCAGGTAGCGCACCACCATCTTCAGCTCCTGGAGCGCCAGCGGGTCGTCGGCCGGGATGGCGGGCACCACCACGTCATTGAGGGTCTTGACGATGCCGCGCAGTGAATTGGTGGTGATGTCGGCCATCAGAGGATCTCCCTCAGCATTTCCTGCAGCCGCGAACTCGCCATCGCAGCCTCGGCCTTGAGCACGACCATCAGCGCGTCCTGGTGGTTCTTGCCCAGTCGCACGACGCGGTAGCAGCTGCCCAGGGTGGACACGAGCGCCTGGTAGCAGTTCAGCAGCGAGTACCACCGCAGGCGCGCCGGGTCGATCACGAGCCCGGACATCGCCTGGTACTTCTCGTAGAACTCCTCCTCGCCGAGCAGGCCGCAGATGTAGAAGCCGCGGCCGTCCTCGCGCGGATCGCCGAACATGGCCTGCGTGATCCAGGCCAGGTCGCGGTGCCGGTCGCCAAGGTGGCCGCGCTCCCAGTCGAGCCAGGTCGTGATCTGCCCTGACGCCTCGTCGAACAGGAAGTTGCCACTGCGGTAGTCGCCGTGGATCACGCTGACCTGGTCCATCACCGGCAGGTTGCGGCCAAGCCAATTGGTCGCCACATCCATCAACGGGAAGTCTTCGGCGCGGTCCTCCTCCCAGACGCGGCGCGCGCGATTCAGCTGAAGCTCGGCGGCATGCGTGGTGCCGAGGGTCGGTGGCTCCATCGTGGTGAATCGACCCTGGGCGACCGGGAACGCGTGGATCTTCGCAAGGTGTTCGACGAACTGGGGGCCCAGCTTGGCACGCAGTTCGGGACCGAAGTGAATGCCCAGCCCGCTCACCGCGCCCGACGACGTGGTCTTCGGCTTGGTCACGCCGTCCGCAAATGCATAGATCAGCGCGGGCTCGGGGAACCATCTCGCGTCCTGATCGACGAAGAAGACCTCGGGCACCGGGATGATGCCGCGGAACGCGCGCAGCATCTCGGCCTCGCGCAGGCGGCTGGTGGCGTTGTGCGACTCGGCCGGATCCATCCGCACGACCATGCGGTCCTGGCGCGTCTTGCCGTCTTGCTCCCAGTCGATCTCGAACAGTACCTGCAGCTTCGACGCACCGCCGGCGAGCCAGCGCGGATGGGTGACGCGAAACGGCTTGTCGAGTTGCGCCTCGAAGAAGGCCTGGATCCACGAGTGCATTTCGGACAATCGCGGGACGTGGTAGTCCTTCGTCTGCGATGCGCGGCGCTCCAGCTTGCGCACCAGCAACTCGTCGGTCTCGCGTTCAGTGGGGTACTTGCGGCGCATCTCGTCGATGAACGAGCGCGGCGGCGCATCCAGGATCGCGTAGTCGGGCGTGGCCATGGCGCGGCCTCCTACTTCTTCGTGGCCGGCGCGGGGCCGCCCGCACGGTAGCGACCCAACGCGGACATGCGCTCGGCCAGGTAGTCCAGGCCGAAGCAGTCGGCGCTTTCGCCATAGCCAACGCGGCCGTTGGCCTCATAGCGGAACAGGGTCTGGAACACCGCTTGGCAGGGGTTGATCGTGTATTGCGGATGCCCAGCGACGGCGGTGCCGCGCATCTCGTGCACCTTGCCGCGCACGTCGACCGCCCGGATGTGGTTGCTCACGGCAATCATGTCGATGCGCGTGGCCGTGAGCTCGGCACTGACGAGGCCGTAGGTCTGACCGCCGTCGACCACGTAGCCGAACCTCAACTTGTCATAGTGAACCTGGCCATTGCGCAAATCGAGGTGGAAGACGGTGTGGATGCCGTAGTCCGGGCCGAAGGCGGCCGCGGTCCAGCCCATGGCGCGAATGCCCTCTTCCTTGCGTGGGCCCCAGCTGTGGTCTGCACCGTCGTAGCTGTCGATCGCATAGCGCTTGCCGCGCAGGATCAGCTCGCCCTTGACGTGACCCAGCACGTCGTAGTGTCCGTTGAGCCATTGGTCGCCCAGCCCAGCGAACGTGGCGTCACCGAGCAGCGGGTTCTGCTTCGGGTCGTGGCAGTCGAAGGGTTCGCCCACCGCAGTGAAGTCGAACTCGAGGCTACAGTTGCCGCCGTTGTGGCGGTAGGAATAGTGCAGCTCGTAGGGCGGCCGGATGGCTTCGACCGTCAGGCCGTTGCGCAACGTGAATTTGCGGAACGACGGCGGACACGGCAGGTGCATCTGCGGGTCGTGGAAGTCCATCTCATAGGGAAAACGCGAAAAGCCCTTCTGGATCGTGATGTCCGAAATGACGGCACCCACGTTGGGCCGTGCCAGCACGTAGACATTGCCGAACAGCTGCTCCTGCGGGATCGAGAAGCTGATGAAGCGGGTTTCCGCCCAGTCATAGTCCTTCGGGTCCCGGGCGTGGAACTCCGCATCCTCTTCCTTGACCATGCTTGCCTCCGTGCCTGTGTGAGATCGCGCGCGCCCCGGCGGGGTTTGCACGCTCGTTGCGCCAGCGCGTCGAGTCGCGTGTCCTTTGCCATGGGACGCGATACACCGGAGCCAGGGCAAGACCTTACCCCTGCGGCGCGCGAAAAGTCAACATATATGTTGACCCGCCTGGGCACAGGCCGCATCATTCGCGCAGGCTCTTGTGCACACGGCCGGCACGCTGGCGCCCGGCCGTCGCTTCGAGATTCTGCAAGTGGAGACATCAAGATGGACAACCGCAGACTCGCCGGAAAAATTGCAATCGTCACGGGCAGTGGACGCGGCATCGGCCGCAGCGAGGCGTTGGTTCTCGCACGTGAAGGTGCCAAGGTGGTGGTCAGTGATTTCGGCACTGACAGCGCGGGCCGCAGCATGGCCGCGAGCGTTGCCGAAGAGATCCGCCAGGCGGGTGGCGAGGCACTGCCGATCACCGAAGACCTGATGAAGGTCGACGGCGCGCGCCGCACCATCGAGGCCGCGGCCGACACGTATGGCGGCCTGGACATCATCGTCAACAACGCGGGACTGCGCGGCGGCAACCCGGTTCACAAGCTCACCGAGGAGCAGTGGGATACCGTGCTCGACAGCCACCTGAAGGCCTCGTTCCTGATGATCAAGTTCGGCGTACCGCTGCTGCGCGCGCGCGGCGGCGGGGTGATCATCAATACGGGCTCCGAGGCGGGACTGGGGATGGTCTTCAACTCGGCCTACGCGTCGGCGAAGGAGGGCCTGGCGGGGCTCACGCGTTGCATCGCGCGCGAGCAGGCGCGCTTCAACATCCGATGCAACTTGATCCGCCCGCGTGCGACGGCCGGCAATACCGGCGGCGGCGACTGGTTCGCGAAGAACCTGGCCGGCATCTGGCACCCCTTCGTGCAGTCGCTGGGCCGCTACTGGATCGGCGAGCGCGGCCATGCGGGCTGGGACCGTCCGGCGCCGCCGGACTCCGTCGCGGCCTTCGTGGCGTGGTTGTGCACGCCGGCGGCAAAGAACGTCAACGGCCGTGACTTCTTCGTCGGCGGCGACGAGGTGGCGATGCTGTCCCAGCCAGAGTTCGTCTCCACACTGTTCCACGAAGGCGGCTGGACGCTGGACGCGCTCGACCGCTTTGCGCCCGCGATGACCGGCGGCCTCAGCGATCCGTTCGCTGTGCCGAACCCGTTCACGAACGACGACTGAGCGCGTCGCCCGCCCGTCCGTCCGCCTTCACCCTGGTTCCCCAGTCGCCTTGGCCTTCGCTCCTGTCCTCGAAGCGATCATGCAGACGGTTGTCGCCGGCGTGATGGCAGGGATCATCTACGGCCTGATGGCCTCCGGCGTGGGGTTGATCTTCGGCATCATGCGGGTGGTCAACTTCGCGCAGGGCGAATTCCTGATGGTGGGCATGTACGGCGCCGTCTTCACCGCCGCGTTGATCGCCCCCCTCGGGCTGTTCGGCGCAACGGTAGGCGCCTATGTCGCGGTGTTGCTCACGGGCCCCTTCGTCTTCCTGCTCGGCGCCGCGATCCACCGTCTCGTGCTGTCCAACTCGACCGGTTTGCGCGCGGCCGGCGCCGAGGGCGAAGGCCACTATACCCAGATGATCCTGACGCTCGGCATCTCGCTGATCTTGCAGAACGTCGCGCTGGCCTGGTTCGGAGCGGTGCCGCGGCAAAACCAGACGCCGATCTCGGACCAGGCGTGGATCGTGCGGCCGATCCCCGGGCTCGACGCGGAGGTGTTCATCAACCAGGGGCAGGCGGTGTCGTGCCTGGTCGCGGCGGCGCTGGTGCTGCTGATCTACCTGACCTTCACGCGCACCTCCATCGGCAAGGCCCTGCGCGCGGCGGCCGACAACCCGGTGGCTGCCACCTACGTCGGCATCAAGGTCGACCGCGCGCACCGCTTCGCTTTCGCCTTCGGCGTGGCCATTACCGCCGTCGCCGGCGGCCTGGTCGCGATCTACTACCCGTTCCAGCCGTACGTGGGCGTGCAGTTCCTGATCATCATGTACGCGGCCGTCGTCCTTGGCGGCCTGGGCTCGATCCTCGGCGCCTTCTGGGGCGGCCTGATCATTGGTTTCGTGCAGCAGATCTCGGCGCTGTTCATGCCGATCGAGCTGCAGAGCGCCGCGATCTTCGTCGTCTTGGTGGCCACCCTGTTCATCAAGCCGGACGGCATCTTCGGCAAGAACGTGGACCGGGTGTAGGCGTGAAGCGGATCGACCCCGTCACCCTGGGCTGGATCGCCGGGCTGTGCGTGCTCTACGTCGTGCTGACGAGTGTCATCGGCAACACCTACTACCAGCACGTGATGACGATCGTCGCGATCTTCGCCGTGCTGGGGCTGGCGTGGAACATCCTCGGCGGCTATGGCGGTGTGGTCTCCTTCGGCCACGCGGCCTTTTTCGGCATCGGCGCGTTCACGGTCACGCTGCTGCTGTCGGTGTGGAACGTGACGCCCTGGCTCGGCATCCCGGCGGGCGTCCTGATGGCCGCACTGGCTGCCGTGCTGATCGGCCTGCCGACGCTGCGCTTGCGCGGCATTCACTTCGCGCTGGCGATGCTGGCCTACCCGATCGTGCTGCGCTACGTGCTCGACTGGCTGCGCTATCAAGAGGTCATCCTGCCGCGCAAGGCGCAGGATGCACTGTGGTTCATGCAGTTCGACGACGTGCGCGTCTATGCGCTGCTGGCGATCGCGCTGCTCTTCGTGTCGCTGTGCATCTGCCATCTCATCGAGCGCTCGCGCCTCGGGCTCGCGCTGCTGGCCATCAAGCAGGACGAGCAGGCCGCGGCCGCCGCCGGTATCCACGTCTGGAATCGCAAGATGGTGGCCACTGCGATCAGCGGTGCAATGGCCGGCGCGGCGGGTGGCCTGTATGTAGTCGTGATCCGCGTCGCCGTGCCGGCCGACGTGTTCGGTCTGCATGTCTCCGCCCAGGCGATGGTTGTCACCTTGTTCGGCGGCGTCGGCACACTCTGGGGGCCGCTGATCGGCGCCGCGTTCCTGATCCCGCTCGGCGATGGCCTGCACGCCGTGCTTGGTCACACCATCCCCGGCGTGCAGAGCATCGTCTATGGCGTCGCACTGATCCTCGCGATCATGGTCGCTCCCGAGGGGCTGTACTGGTACGCGCGCGACCGGATCGCCGCGTGGCGGCAGGGTGGCGCGGCGGCGCCGCATGCCGAGCGTGAGGCCGCTGTGCCGGATGCCGCCGCCGACCTCGATGCTGGCAGACGCCCTTGTGCCGCCGGCAACCCGCAACTGCTCGTGGTGCGTCAGCTCAGCAAATCCTTCCGGGGCCTCATTGCCGTCAACGACGTGAGCTTCGTGGTGCCCGAGGGCGTGGTGTTCGGCCTCATTGGCCAGAACGGCGCCGGAAAGACGAGCGTGTTCAACCTGTTGAACGGCTTCATCAGAGCGGACGCCGGCCAGGTCAGCTTCGACGGCAAGACCTTGGTCGGACTGTCGCCCACCGCGATCAGCCGGCTGGGCATCGGCCGCACCTTCCAGGTGCCACGCCCCTTCCCCCGGCTGTCCGTGCTCGAGAACGTGGTGGTCGGTGCCATCTCGACCGAGCCCGACGACGCCGCCGCGCTGTCCCGCGCGACGCGCGCGATCACCACGGTCGGCCTCGCACGCCGCCAGGGTGTGGTGGCCGCCGAGCTCAACGGCGTCGAGATGCGTCTGCTCGAACTGGCCCGCGCGCTCGCCGGCTCGCCCCGGCTGGTGCTGCTCGACGAGATCTTTGCCGGCCTGGCGCACGAGGAAATCGCGCGCCTGCTGGTCATCATCCGACGCTTGCCGCAGGAGGGCGTGACGGTGATGATCATCGAGCACACCATGCACGCGATGCTCCAGATCTGCGACCAGCTGGTCGTGCTGGACCATGGCGTGGTCATCGCGGCGGGTCTGCCGCTGGACGTGATCAACGACCCCAAGGTGGTCGAGGCCTACCTGGGCCGCAAGTGGATGGCCGAACATGCTGCGGCTTGAAGGCATCAGTGCCGCCTACGGCAACATCCAGGCCCTGAGCGACGTGTCGCTCGATGTGGCCGCGGGACAGATGGTTGCCGTCGTCGGCCCCAACGGCGCCGGCAAGTCGACGATGTTCAAGGTCATCTCCGGCGTGGTGCCCGCACGCAGCGGCCGAATCCTCTACGAAGGCGAGGACCTGCTCGCGCTGGACCCGGCCGACCGTTCCGCACGTGGCATCGCCCATGTGCCGGAAGGCCGGCAGGTTTTCAAGTCGATGACCATCGCCGAGAACCTCGAGATGGGTGCCTACAGCGTGCGCGACCGCCTGCACAAGAAGCAGGCCATCGAGCGCGCCTACGAGCTCTTTCCGGTGCTCGCCGAGCGGCGGAGGCAACAGGCCGGCACGCTGTCGGGCGGGCAGCAGCAGATGCTCGCCATCGGGCGCGCGCTGGCATCGCGGCCGCGGCTTCTGCTGCTCGACGAACCATCGCTCGGCCTGTCGCCGATCATGGCCGACGAAATGTTCGAGCACATCGGCAAGGCGCATGCCGTGGCCGGTGTGACCGTGGTGCTTGTCGAACAGCGAGTGGCCGAGTCGCTCGAGTCGTGCGACTGGGGCTATGTGCTCGACTTCGGGCGCATCACGCTCCAGGGCCCGCCGCAGACCTTATTGCGCGACGACCGCATTCGCGCGACCTACATGGGCATCGCAGCCGTTCCGAAGGAATCGCCGACTGGCGTTTCCGATTGATGGCAGTTCTCAACACGAAGGAGACCACCGTGAGACATAACCTTAGAAGCACCCTGCAAGTCACGCTCGCCTGTCTAGTCGCACTCGCCGCCGCACCCGGTGAGCTGCGCGCCCAGCCGAAGGATGTCGAAATCGCGATCATCGACGGGCTGACCGGACCGTACGCCGCCAACGGCGCGCGCGTCATCAAAGGCGCGGAGATGGCCGCCGAGGAGATCAACGCGGCCGGCGGCATCAAGTCGCTCGGCGGCGCGAAGATCAAGCTGGTGATTGCCGACGCTGGCGCGCGCCCCGACGACGCGAGCAACGCTGCGCAGCGGGTGCTCGCGAGTAACCCCAACATCGTCGGCGGCGCCGGTGCCTACATCAGCTCGCAACAGCTGGCGATCACCGAAATCACTGAGCGCGCCGGCATCCCGTGGCTGGTCCAGGGCAGCGCCGACCAGCTCACCGCGCGCGGCTTCAAGAACGTGTTCGCGACCAACATGCCGAGCGGCCAGGCCGCCGCCGCGGTGTTGCCGCTGATGGAGCAGCTGGCACGGCTGAGCTCGGGCGCGGCCATC
Source organism: Burkholderiales bacterium (assembly GCA_031419635.1). GTDB lineage: Bacteria > Pseudomonadota > Gammaproteobacteria > Burkholderiales > Burkholderiaceae_C > CADEEN01. The sequence goes on from JANOKY010000618.1 coordinate 8,174, forward strand.
AAGGACGTGGCCATCCTGGCCGTCAACACCCCGGGCACGATTGCCACGGCCGACGGTGTCGAAGTGGCGCTCAAGGCCATGGGCGTCAACGTCGTCGCCAAGGAGGTCTTCGCGATCCAGTTGGCGGATGGCTCGGTCATCGCGCAGCGCGTGCGGCGCTCGCGCCCGGGCTTCATCTTCCTCTCCACGGCCATCGCGCCGGACACGAAGACGATCCTGACCTCGCTGTCCCAGGTGGGCATCACGCCGAAGAACACGCCGTTCTTCATCTACGGCGGCGGCGCCTTCGACCCCGAGATGCTCAACCTGATGCCCAAGGAAGGCCTGGAAGGCACCGCGGTGTTCACCAACGTCTGGCCGACCAAGAAGAGCGGCGACCTCGAGACGCGCTGGAAGCAGCGCACCAACCTGCCGTGGATGACCTTCGATCCCGCCTTCGGCTACGGCCACGTCTACGTGCTCAAGGAAGCGATCGAGCGCGCGGGCTCGACGGACCGCGCCAAGGTCTCGGAGGCGCTGCACGCGATGAAGATCGAGTCCGGCCCGGCGGTGGCGGCGCTCAACGGCCCGGTGTCCTTCGAAGCCAGCGGCAAGCGCGTCAACCCGCCGTCGCTGCTGCTGCAGTGGCAGAACGGCGTGCCGGTGGCGGTCTATCCGCCGGACGTGGCGGTCGCCGCTCCGCTGAAGGCGACTCAGTGACACGGACGTGCACGACGATCTCAACACTTCGAGCCGGCTTGTCGCGGTGGGCAATGCCGGCACTGATGCTGGTCCGGCGGAAACGGAGCCGTCGGTGAAGTGATTGACACCGGTGGACGATGACGGTCTTGATGGCATCAGACACGGCCATCGTGGCCGGCAACGTGCACCGCTGCACGATGCTGCAATTGCTGGAGCAGCGCCGACCCACAAAGGCGCCGGCCGCCATGCCGGCCGTGGCGTTGACGCGGTCGGCAGATCGCGGAATGTTTCGGCTGGCGGTGCACATCCGGGAACTGGTAACGATTCTGGCTCCGGCCAATTGCATCGGACTGTCATTGACGGAAGTCAGTAACCAGTACGTCGCTTAGGAAATCCGCTCGCAGCAGACTCGTCACGACGATATCTGGCTTTTCATGAGGGTGGCTGTGGACGATGAGCGGTATCCCATGGCGAAGGCAAGAGTGCCGCGCGATCGTGAAGCTAGACAGCACCTATCTGCAAAGCGAGGCCACCGGAGAGAAGCTGGCGTTGACACCCGGCACGCTGGTGGCTGCGGAGATTCACCCGGGGCGCTGCAGCGTGCTTGAGTACCTGCTGTCGCCCGTGCGCAAGGTGGTGCAGGAAGCGGCGCGCGAGCGCTGATCAGGATCGACGTTCGCGCGGCTTCATCGGCCTAAAGGCAGATACAGGGTCAACTTCGCGTCCAGCAGGGTCTTGAACCCGAATTGCACGTAGAAGTCTTTGGCGGCATCGTCTTTCGCATCCACGATCAATGCATACGCGGCCACTTGCTGCCGGGCCTTCAGGCAGCGATCGACGGCACAACCCAGCAGCAGCTTGCCGAGCCCTTGACCCTGCCGATCCGAACGACACGCGAGCCGGCCCATGCGAAAGCACGGCACCGGGTAGCGGGGTAGCGTCTTGCGCTCGGCCTCGGTGAGCCGTTGCCCATCGACTTCGGCCGCGCTCAGCGTGTAGTAGCCCAAGATGCACTCGGGCTGCGTCGAGTCCGTCAGCACGAAGGCCGAACAGATGCCGCGGCGCCGGTGTTGCTCGGCGAAGCGCTGGATGTATTCATCCAGCGCCGGTACGCCGCACGCGAACCCTTGCCGATCATGGATCGCAGGGTCGAGTGGAAGATCGTCAAGCACGTCGAACCTTGCGGCGCGCCAGCGTCAATGCTGCCTTGAGCGCAGGGTTCGGGGCGAACGCCGAGTTCAATGCGTTGGAAAATGCGCCGAAGTCGCGCTCGGAGAGGGTGACCCGGGCCTCGCGTTCCAGCAGCACCTGCGCCTTTTCCTTGGCAGCCACGCGCACGAACCCCGCCATCGTCGTGCCCATCAAGGCCGCAGCCTTGGCCACGATGGCCTTCTCGTCGGCGTCCATTTTCAGGTCAAAGCGTGCTGCGGCGGTCATGGGGTGCTCCTTTGCGTAGTTACGGCATTTTACCGTACATCTGGTTCGACAGCTCAGATGGCCAGCCGGGCCAGTGCGGTGGCTGCAATCTCGCCGCGCAGGTGGCCGTAGTGAGGCTCGATCATCGCAACGCTGGTGCCCGAAGTCTGCGCCACCGTGAGCAGATCTTGGCCGTCGTGCGCGAGGTCGCTGATCACGCTGTGGCGCAGCGTGTAGGCAGTGGTCCCGTCCGGCAGCTTGGCCGCCTCGACCGTGGCCTTGATCGGCCACTTCCAGGCATTCTTGTTCCATGCCTTACCGTCGGCGCGTGAGAGCAGCGGAGCTGTCGGCAGCTTGTCCTTGAACGCCGTCTCGAAGAATACCGCTGTCACGTCCGGCCATTTGATCCACCGATCCGTGCCACTCTTGTCCTGGCCGATCTTGAGCACCTTGAGCCGCCGGTCGAAGTCCCCAGCCTGGAGCTTGGCCAAAGCCCCGGGCCGCAGCGGGAGCTGGCACAGACCGCGCAGGAAGGCCGCGAGGTCGGCTGGCGCGTCCTCGATGAACTTGAGGCGCTGTCCTCGATCGAGGTAGAGCTCGCGCCGCTGGTCTGCGTTCTTGATGCGGCGTAGCTTGCTGCGCCAGGCGAAGTCCGTCGTCAGCAGGCCATCCAGGTAGCCGAGGTTCAGTGCGGCACGAAAGCATGTCATGTCGCGGTTCAGCGTGCTGTCCGAACGCTGCTCGCCACGGCGTCCGCCGCTGCGTGTC
>JANOKY010000619.1:0-2499 GCA_031419635.1 Burkholderiales bacterium
AGTCGAAGGCCGCTCAGTACGCTACACGGTGCACAGCTACGCCACGGACCGCCCCGAGGGCGAACGTGGTATTGCTCCCTCTCCCATTGGGAGAGGGCAGGGGGCGTAGTGGGGGTTTCGAGCCGCATGCGGCGAGCCCACGCAGCGGTTCCGGCTTGCAAGCCGGCACGCGCACCGCAGGTGAGGGCGGGAGGACCGCCCAACTCGCTAAACACGCCCTCACCCTAACCCTCTCCCAGGGGGAGAGGGGACAAGAGCACACCATGTACCGCATCGCACCTTCCATTCTTTCCGCCGACTTCGCCCGCCTGGGCGAAGAGGTGAAGAACGTCATCGCCGCCGGTGCCGACTGGATTCACTTCGACGTGATGGACAACCACTACGTGCCGAACCTGAGCATCGGCCCGGCCGTCGCGCAGGCCATCAAGCCGCATTGCGTGCGCACCGATGGAACGAAGGTGCCGCTCGATGTTCACTTGATGGTGCAGCCGGTCGATGAACTGGCGCTGGCCTTCGCCAAGGCCGGCGCCGACCTCATCAGCTTTCATCCCGAGGCCAGCGCGCATGTGGACCGCTCGCTGCAACTGATCCGGGGCGCAGGCTGCCAGGCCGGCCTGGTGTTCAACCCGGCCACGTCGCTGGACGTGCTGGAGTGGGCCATCGACAAGGTCGATCTGGTGCTGATCATGAGCGTCAACCCCGGTTTCGGCGGGCAGAGCTTCATCGACTCGGCGCTGCGCAAGACGGAAGCGGCGCGGCGCATCATCGAAGCCGTATTTGCAAGGACAGGTCGCGACATCCGCCTCGAAGTCGATGGCGGCATCAAGGTCGACAACATCCGCCGCGTCGCCGCTGCCGGTGCCGACACCTTCGTGGCCGGCAGCGCGATCTTCGGCCAACCCGACTACAAGGCCGTGATCGACGCCATGCGCCGCGAGCTCGGCCGCGCACCAGAGCTTCAGCGAGCGGCGCAATGAGCAGCGCTTGCACGGTGGCGCAAGTACTGGCCGAGAGCCAGGTCGAGTCGGTGATGGACGAGTTGGACGGCGACCTGATCGGCCTGGCGCCCGTCAAGCAGCGCATCCGCGATATCGCCGCACTGCTGGTGATCGACAAGCTGCGCGGCAACCTCGGCTTGCAAGCCGCAGTTGGCACGTCCGGCCCGAGCCTGCACATGAGCTTCACCGGCAACCCCGGCACCGGCAAGACCACGGTGGCGATGCGCATGGCGCAAATCCTGCACCGCCTGGGCTATGTGCGCAAAGGCCACCTGGTGGCGGTGACGCGCGACGATCTGGTCGGCCAGTACATCGGCCACACGGCACCGAAGACCAAGGAAGTGCTGAAGAGGGCGATGGGCGGCGTGCTCTTCATCGACGAGGCGTACTACCTTTATCGCCCCGAGAACGAGCGCGACTACGGCCAGGAGGCAATCGAGATCCTGCTGCAGGTGATGGAGAACCAGCGCGACGATCTGGTGGTGATCCTGGCCGGCTACAAGGACCGCATGGACACCTTCTTCCAGTCCAACCCGGGCCTGTCCTCGCGCATCGCGCACCACCTCGCCTTTCCCGACTACGGCCACGACGAATTGCTGCAGATCGGCGACAAGATGCTCGCCGGCATGAACTACCGCTTCGGCGGCGAGGCGCGTGAAACCTTCGGCCAGTACCTCGCGCTGCGCCTGGCGCAGCCGCACTTCGCCAACGCCCGCAGCGTGCGCAACGCCCTCGATCGCATGCGCCTGCGCCAGGCCAGCCGCCTGTTTGCCGATCGCGACCGCGAGCTGACGCGCGACGACCTGACCACTTTGACGCCGTCCGACATCCGCGCCAGCCGGGTCTTTGGCAAGAGCGGCAGCAGCGGCAGCGCCAGCACCTGAATCCATCTCCGAAAGCCGACCATGCCCCTGTCGCACCGCTGGACGCTGACCCGCTACCTGATCGAGGAGCGTCGCCGCTTTCCGCAGGCCAGCGGCGACTTGAAAGCGCTGGTCCTGGACATCTCGGTGGCCTGCAAGGCCATCGCCCGCATCGTCGCCTTCGGCGATCTCGGCGACTCCCTGGCCCCGGCAGCCAAGCCCGAAGCCGGCGGCGTGAACGTGCAGGGTGAAGTGCAGAAACCGCTGGACGTGCTGAGCAACGACATCTTCATCCGCATGAACGAATGGAGCGGCCACCTCGCCGGCATGGCCTCGGAGGAGATGGACGATCCCAAGCAGATCCCTGCGACGTATCCGCGCGGCAAGTACCTGTTGGTGTTCGACCCGCTCGATGGCTCGAGCAACATCGATGTCAATGTCTCGGTCGGCAGCATCTTCTCGATCCTGCGCGCGCCGCAAGAGGCGATCGACAGCGGACGCGATGTCACCGAGGCCGATTTCCTGCAACCCGGCGCGACCCAGGTCGCGGCCGGCTATGCGCTGTACGGGCCGACCACCATGTTCGTCCTCAGCGTGGGCAATGGCGTGGCCGGCTTCACGCTGAACCCCAACCTCGG
>JANOKY010000620.1:0-5296 GCA_031419635.1 Burkholderiales bacterium
AGGCTGAACTCGAGGCCGCGCTGCAGCGCTGCGTCGAACGAAGCCGGCACGGGCACGCCGTTGAGCGCGGCCAGGCGCCTGAAGTTCAGCGCGTTCTTCAGCACCAGGTGGTGGTAGTCGGTCGACAGCTCGCAGTGCACGCCGTCGGCGAGCAGGTCGCTGGCCAGGTTGGCAACGGTTTGTTCGAGGGCGAAGGCGCGCCAATGCGCGGCGCGGCGCATCTCGGGGAAGACCACGCCGGCCAGGAAGATGGCGTAGAGCTCGAGCGTGCGGTGGTTGCGCTTGTCGGTCAGGTTGGCGCACAGGTACTCGACCTGGTCGTGCAGCGAGTGCAGCAGCTGGCGGTGGAACTCGGGCGGGATGTGCGCGCCGACGTCGTGCGCGGCATGGCCGACGAACAGGTGCAGGCTGTAGATCCAGTTCTGCACCCGCCGGCCGGTCACGTCGGCAGCTATGAAGCCCGCGGGCGTGACGCGCATCCAGCCGTCGATCAGCTCGACCCAGCGCTGCACATACGCCGCCTGGCCGCTGCGCTCGAAGGCCAGGCCCAGGCCGACGGCGTAATAAAACTTGTGCAGCAGGATGTGCCACTCGACATCGGCACTCGGGTTGTGCAGCCAGTCGATCGGGTCGTGCAGGCGGTGCGTCTCAGCGTTGAATTCGAAGCGGCCGACGAGGAGCGCGTCGATCTTCTCGGGTTTGCATTCGTCGACGTCGGCGACCGGGTAGTACTGCACGCCGCGCGAGCCTTGGAAGTGCGCCAGCAGCGCAGCGTCGTCCAGGCCGGCCCAGGGCGGCAGGAAGACCGAGGCTGCGTCGGCTTTCACGTGCGAGCCTCCTGGCGGCGGCGCAACTCGGCGACGAACAGATCGCGCAAGTCCAGCGTAGTGCGGCGCGAATCGAAGCGTTCGCAGATGCGCTGGCGGCCGGCGCGCGCCAGGCGGGCGTGCAATGCCGGCTCGGTCAGCACGCGGCGCAGCGCCGCGGCCAGGGCCTGCGGATCGCGCGGCTCGACCAGCAGGCCGTGCACGCCGTCGTCGATCATTTCGGGGATGCCCGAGATCGCCGTCGAGACCACCGGCACGCCCATCGCCATGGCTTCGGCGAGCACATTGGGGAAGCCGTCGCGGTCGCCGTCTTCCATGATCTGGCAGGGCAGCGCGAAGACCTGCGCGCCGCGGTAGATCTCGCGCAACTGGTCCTGCGTCATGGCGCTGCGTAGGCGCACCGTGTCTGTCAGTCCGAGGCTGTCGATCTGCGCGCGCAGGCTGTCGAAGGCGCTGCCAGGCTCGCCGACGATGACGCAGGCAAAGCGCAGGCCGTCGCGCTGCAACTGCGCGCAGGCGGCGATCAACTGGTCGAAGCCTTTCTTCTCGACGAAGCGGCCAACCGCCAGGATCAGCGGCACATCTTTGGCAACGGCTTGCGGCGCGGGCGAAAAGTAGTCGGTGTCCAGGCCGTGGTAGATCGTGTGCACGTCAGCGGGGCGCGGATGGCGCGCCCGCAGCATGCCGGCATTCGCGCAGGTGCAGGTGGCGACGAAACGTGCGGCGCCGAGCTTGCGCTCGAGCAGGTCGCCGGGGTTGAGCTCGGCCTGGTAGATGTCCTTGGCGTGGGCGGTGAAGCTGAACGGCAGGCCCGTCAAGCGGCTGGCAAACCAGGTGATCGTCGCCACGCCGTGGCAGAAATGGCCGTGCAGGTGGCGCACGTCGACGTCGCGCAGCACGGCATCGGCGATCGCGCCGGCTTGCAGGAATTCCTTGACGAAGACCTTGCGCGGCCAATGGCGCCAAGTCAATGCAACCGCGCAGGCCAGCGTGCGCGCATAGCGCAACGGGTGGCGCGCGGCGACCGTGAGGTGGGCGCGCCAGTAGCTCGGCAGGTTGGCGCGCAACCAGGCCCGAAGCGTGGTGCCCGACAGCGAGCTCGCCTTGGGCAGGTAGCTCAGCGGCGCGCGGATGGCGGCCACCACCGGGTGGACCTGGGCTTCGGCTTCGTCCTTGACGACGAACAGGCGCAAGCGCAGACCGCTTTGTTCGAGCTGGTGGATCTCGTGGGCGATGAAGGTTTCCGACAGGCGCGGAAAGCCGTTCATCACATAGGCGACGCTGCCGTCGGGCGACGGTGCGCCGCGCGTGGATCTCGCGTCCACGGGCAAGGCCGGATTCAACTGCGCGATCATTGCGCCCCCAGACGCAGCGGCGCATGCATTGCTTGGCCTGCGGTCGTTGTTTCAGCCGAGCGCTGCAGCAGGCCGCACAACAGCTCGAGGTTGCGGTCGTTGTCGAACAGCTCGGTGACGGTGGTGCGCGCGCGGCAACCCAGGTCGGCGCACAGCGCGGGTTGCTCGAGCAGCCGCGTGATGGCGTCGGCCAGCGCGGCGGGCTCGTCGGGTTCGACCAGCAGGCCGTTGATGCCGTCGCCGACCAGCTCGGGGATGCCCGAGACGCGCGAGGCCACCACAGGCAGGCCCATCGCCATGGCTTCGAGCAGCACGTTGGGGATGCCGTCGCGGTCGCCGTCGGCGGCGATGCGTGAAGGCTGGACATAGACCGCGGCACGCGCATAGCACGCGATCACCTGCTCGCGCGCCAGCTTGCCGACCAGGCGCACCTGGCCTGCCAGGCTTAGATGCGCGATCTGCGCTTGCAGCGCAGCTTGCTCTTCGCCGTAGCCGACGAGCTCGCAGGTGAAGGCCTGGCCGCGCTGGCGCAGCAGGACGCAGGCGTCGATCAGCTTGTCGAGGCCCTTCTTCGCCCGCAGGCGGCCGACGCTGACGATCAGCGGCACGGCCGTCGTCAGCGCGCGCTGGCGGGGGTGGAACAGCGCGTGGTCGACGCCGTGGTACATGCGCTGCACGCTGGCTAGCGGCGCGATCGCCGCCAGCACCTGGCGGTTGATCTCGGTGCAGGTGACGGTGAAGCGCGCCGCGAGCAGCTTGCGCTGCAGGTCGGCGGGATCGGACAGGTAGATGTCCTTGGCATGCGCCGAGATCGAGAACGGCAGCGCCAGCAGGCGGCCGACCAGCTCGGCGGTGTCGGCCGGCGACGAGATGAAGTGGCTGTGCAAGTGCTCGACGCCGTCGTCGCGCAGTTGCACCGCCAGCCACCCGGCACGAACGAAGTCGCGCAGGCCCTGCGCGCCGCGGCCGAGTGCGAAGGCCAGCGTGCCCAGGTAGCGCAGCGGCGCGGCGCGCAGCAGGCGGGCGTGGCGGGCGGCGAAGTCGCCGCGATGCCGTGGCGTGGCGGCGGGCACCACCACCAGCGGCGCGCGCACGCGTGCCACCGCCGGGTGGGTGATCGCATCGCTGGCCGGCGCCAGCGCGTACAGCCGCAGCGGCAGGCCCAGGCGCTCCAGGCCGAGGATCTCTTCGAGGATGAAGGTCTCCGACAGCTTGGGGTAGATCTTGACTAGCACGCCGAGCGGGCGGCGACTGTCGTTGCGTGTCGGTTCCATGAGCTGCCTTGGGTTGTCGGTGCGTGGTGGTGGTGCGCGCGGGAGGGGGCGTGGGCGTCAGTCGCCGTGGCGCGGCTTTTGCCGGCCGGGCGCAGGCCTATCTGCGCCAGGATCGCGGCAGTGCAGTGCTCCAGGCCGTCAAGCGACTTCAGCCGCGACAGCGTGGTCAGGGTGGCTTGCGCGGCCAGTTCGGTCTGCACCGCGTCGATCAGGGCAGCGGGCGTCAGCCGTCTCGGGTGCAGCATGTGCAGCAGGCCCAAGGCCGACATGCGCTCGGCGCGGATGCATTGCTCCAGGCCCGGCTTGACGCGCGGCACCACCACCGCGCGCTTGCGCAGCGTGAGCAACTCGCACACCGTGTTGTAGCCGCCCATCGCCACCACCACGTCGGCGGCGGCCATCAGCGACATCATGTCGTCGCTGAAGTCCTGCAGGCTGACCTGCGGCAGCGCGGCTGCACTGTCTTTGATGGCGGCACGCTGGGCGTCGGCCATCTCGGGCCCGCAGACGATGTGCATGCGCGGCCGGCGCGCGGCGGGCAAGGCGGCCAAGCCGGCCAGGCTGGCCGCTATCAGGCTGTGGCCGTCCTCGCCGCCGCCGGGCGTGACCAGCACGAGTGGCTGCGCCTGGGCGACGCCCAGCTCGCGCCGCGCCTGGGCCCGCGGCACGCGCCCGGGCTCGCGCGCGATGTAGCCGCAGAAATTGACCTTGGCCGCAGCGAACGGCGGGAATTGGTATTCACGGCGCAGGTCGAAAACCTCCGGCGAACCGACCACCAGCACCTCGTCGTAGTAGGCCTCGATGGCTTCGAAGCAACCGTTCTTGCGCCACACGCGGGTGGTCTCCTCGGGGCTGTCGAGGATGTCGCGCAGCAACAGCACCAGCTTGGGTTTGTGTGCGCTGGACTGCAGGGCCACCAGGGCGCCCGAGAGTTCGTCTTCGACGCCGAAGGGCTTCTTGTCGACCAGGATCAGGTCGGGCGCGAAATCGGTGATCGCGCTGCGGATCAGATTCGCGCGCAGGCGCACCGTGGCGTCGAGTGTGAGGTCGAGAAAGCGCGCGCCGTAGCGGCCATCGACGCTGCGCGACAGGCACGGCAGCTTGACGTAGTCGATGCGCGGCGGGATGCGAAACGCATGCAGCATCGGGCTGCCGGTGACGACCAGCACCGACACTTCGCTCGACGATTGCACCAGGTGCCGAGCGACCTCGAGCATGCGGCGGATGTTGCCCAGGCCGAAGGTGTCGTGCGAGTAGATCAGAACGCGTTTCATGCAGACTCTTGTGCGGCGTGCCATTGAATTGACACCCCCGACAGAGGCGCGAGGCGGCATGGAAATACCGCACGCTTCGGGTAATTGCAGGTAACGGCCGGCGCCAGAAATACGAAGGCCGGTGCCGCTCGCGCGGGCACCGGCCCTCAGCGGGGAACGATCGCAATCAGGGGCAGTTGATCGCGGCCTGCAGCACGTTCTTGACCGCGGCCTCGGCGTCGAGGCGGCGCATCTGGGTGCCGCACAAATTACCGCTGGTGTTGGCCAGGCGCTTGGCCACATCGCGTGGGCTCAGGCCCGGGTTGAGCGCGCGCACCAGCACCGCCGTGCCGGCCGCCAGCGGCGCGGCCATCGAGGTGCCGCTCCAGGTGCCGTAGCCGCCCGGGACGGAACTGGTGATGCCTTCGCCCGGCGCGGCGAAGTCGATCCAGCCGCCGAAGTTGCTGAAGCTGGCCAGGCGCGACGCCGACGTGCTGGCGCCCACCGCCACCAGCCCGTACACGCCTTCGGCGGCCGGGTACTCGCGCAACGCGCCGCTGGCGTCGTTGCCTGCCGCGGCGACGACG
>JANOKY010000621.1:0-3612 GCA_031419635.1 Burkholderiales bacterium
ACGCGGTTGAACCACAACCTGGGCAAGATCCACGACGCCGAGCTCGCCAGCTTCGAGCTGAAGTACTTCGACGCCAGCGGCAAGAAATTGGAGCGCAGCGAACGCCTGGACATCCCCGGCAAGACCTTCCGCAAGGAAGGCCTGGGCAAGGACGTCACCGACAAGTTCCTGGCCGGCCTGCCGGGCATCCAGAAGGAAGGCTGCGACGGCCTGATCACCAGCGCGCGCTGGGTCGTGCACCGCATGCCGCGCCATGTGCGCACGGTGTGCCTGGAGTTCTTTGGCAATGCCAAGGACGCGGTGCCGAGCATGGTCGAGATCAAGGACTACCTGTTCGCGCTGGCAGATGTGAAGCTGGCGGGGCTGGAGCACCTCGACGACCGCTACCTCAAGGCCGTCGGCTACGCCACCAAGAGCAAGCGGGCGACGCCGTTGCAACAAGCGGGCAGCGGCCTGCCGAAGATGGTGCTGTTCGGCGACATCGTCGGCGACGACGAGAACGCGGTGGCACGGGCCACCAGCGAAGTCGTGCGCATCGCCAATTCACGCCACGGCGAGGGCTTTGTAGCGGTCAGCGCCGATGCGCGCAAGAAATTCTGGCTCGACCGCAAGCGCACCGCGGCGATCGCCAAGCACACCAACGCCTTCAAGATCAACGAAGACGTGGTCATCCCGCTCGAACGCATGGGCGAGTACACCGATGGCATCGAGCGCATCAACATCGAGTTGAGCCTGACCAACAAATTGGAACTGATCGACGCGCTCGAGCACTTCTTCGCCCGCAGCGCGCTGCCGCTGGGCAAGGGCGATGATGCCAGCGAGATCCCCAGCGCCGAACTGCTCGAAGACCGCGTGCAGCAGGCACTGGCGCTGCTGGCCGAGGTGCGCGCGCTGTGGTCGGGCTGGCTGGCTGGGCTTGACGTGGCGCAGGCCGATCACGGCAGTGAGACCTTCTTCGCGCTGATCCAGGATGCACGCTTGCGCGCCTCCTGGAAGACGCAGGTTCTGAAGCCGCTGCAACAGTTGTTTGCCGGCGCCGCCTTCGTGCCGCTGCTCGACGAATGCCGCCGCATTCACAAGGAAGTCCTGCGCGGTCGTGTCTGGGTGGCCTTGCACATGCATGCCGGCGACGGCAATGTGCACACCAACATCCCCGTCAACAGCGACAACTACGCGATGCTGCAGGCCGCGCATGCGGCCGTCGTGCGCATCATGGCGCTGGCGCGCAGCCTGGACGGCGTGATCTCGGGCGAGCATGGCATCGGCATCACCAAACTCGAATTCCTCAGCGATGGCGAACTGAGCGAATTCGCCGACTACAAGCAGCGCATTGACCCCGAAGGCCGCTTCAACAAGGGCAAGCTACAGCGCTACGACGCCGCAGACCACGAACACGCAGCCGACTTGAGCCACGCCTACACGCCGAGCTTCGGCCTGATGGGCCACGAGTCGCTGATCATGCAGCAGAGCGACATCGGCGCGATCAGCGATTCGATCAAGGATTGCCTGCGCTGCGGCAAGTGCAAGCCGGTCTGCGCCACGCATGTGCCGCGCGCGAATCTGCTCTACAGCCCGCGCGACAAGATCCTCGCCACCTCGCTGCTGATCGAAGCCTTTCTCTACGAAGAGCAGACGCGGCGCGGTGTCAGCATCCGGCACTGGGAAGAGTTTGAAGACGTGGCCGACCACTGCACGGTGTGCCACAAGTGCCTGAGCCCCTGCCCGGTGAACATCGACTTCGGCGACGTCTCGATGAACATGCGCAACCTGCTGCGCAAGATGGGGCAGAAGAGCTTTCGCCCCGGCAATGCAGCGGCGATGATGTTCTTGAACGCCACCACCCCGCAGACCATCAAGCTGATGCGCGGCGCGATGGTGGGGGTCGGCTTCAAGGCCCAGCGCTTCGTCCACGGCCTGCTCAAGCTGGCGGCGAGGAAGCAGACCGCTGCACCGCCGGCCAGCGTCGGCCCCGCGCCGATCAGGGAGCAGGTGATCCACTTCATCAACAAGAAGATGCCCGGCGGCCTGCCGAAGAAAACCGCGCGGGCACTGCTCGACATCGAAGATGCCGACTACGTGCCGATCATTCGCAACCCCGCGGCGACCACGTCCGACACCGAGGCGGTGTTCTATTTCCCCGGCTGCGGCTCGGAGCGGCTGTTCTCGCAGGTCGGCCTGGCCACGCAGGCGATGCTCTGGCATGCCGGCGTGCAGACGGTGCTGCCGCCCGGCTACCTGTGCTGCGGCTACCCGCAGCGCGGCTCGGGCCAATACGACAAGGCCGACAAGATCATCACCGACAACCGGGTGCTGTTCCACCGCGTCGCCAATACCCTGAACTACCTCGACATCAAGACCGTGGTGGTTTCGTGCGGCACCTGCTACGACCAGTTGCAGGGCTCCCGCTTCGAAGACATCTTCCCCGGTTGCCGCATCATCGACATCCACGAGTACCTGCTCGAGAAAGGGATCGTGTTGACTGACGAGCATAGGGACCAGGCGGCCTACCTGTACCACGACCCCTGCCACAGCCCGATGAAGCTGCAGGAGCCGATGAAGACGGTCAAGGCCCTCGTCGGCAACAACGTGATCAAGAACGAACGCTGCTGCGGCGAGAGCGGCACGCTGGGCGTGAGCCGGCCCGATATCTCGACCCAGGTGCGCTTCCGCAAGGAAGAAGAGCTGCAAAAAGGCGAGGCGGCACTGCGCTCGTCGGCGGGCCTGACCGCGGGCGAGAACCTGAAGATCCTGACCTCGTGCCCGAGCTGCCTGCAAGGGCTGAAGCGGTTCGAGGGTGATCTGAAGAGCGGCCTGCTCGAAGCCGACTACATCGTGGTCGAGATGGCGCGCAAGATCCTCGGCGAAAACTGGCTGCCCGACTACGTGGCGCGCGCCAATGCCGGCGGCATCGAGCGGGTGCTGGTGTAGCGGCTCTCAGTGCACCTGCGGCGGGCCGCGCTCGACCACCAGCGGCATCTTGGCGGTCTCGGCGAAAGCCTGGCCGCCGGCCTGGGTCGACTCGAACTCGTTGAGCTGCCCGCGGGTGCTGGTGAACAGCGAGGTGGCGAAGTGCTGCGCCTCGTCCTTGCGGTCGTCCATGGCCCACAGCAGCAAGGCGCGCGCCGTCATCGGCTTGGCGAACAGGAAGCCCTGCAGCTCGTCGCAGCCGAGCTGCACCAGGATGCGCTGCTGGCGCTCGTTCTCGACCCCTTCGGCCACCACCTTCAGGCTCAGCGCATGGGCCAGCTTGACGACGGCGTCGACCACCGCCCGCGCATCGGCGCTGAACTCGACATCCATGACGAAGCTGCGGTCGATCTTCAGCTCTTCGGCCGGTAGCTTGCGCAGGTAGGCCAGGCTCGAGTAGCCGGTGCCGAAGTCGTCGATCGAAAGATGGATGCCGGCAGCGCCCAGTTCGCGGAAGGTGGCCTGCGTGGCCTTGGTGTCTTCCATCGCCACCGATTCGGTGATCTCGCAGGTGAGCAGGGCCGGGTCGACGCCGTGGCGTGACAAGGCGCCCTCGATCTGGGCCACGATGTCGTCCTGGCGCATCTGCACGGCCGAGAGGTTGATCGCCACGCGCATTCGCACACCGTTATCGAGCCAGACGCG
>JANOKY010000622.1:0-1549 GCA_031419635.1 Burkholderiales bacterium
CTTGCGGTGTGGCAACTTCCGGCCGAACAGAGCGCCGCGTTGGCCGCGCTGGCGCAGCGCTCGATGCAGATCCAGGTCACCGTGCAGGACGGCCTGGTCTGGTTCAACGATGGCCAGCGTTCGGTCGAGCTGTCGTTGCAATCGCTGTTGCCCTGAGTCGACGATGAAAACGCTGCTGCTTGCCCTTGCCATGACCGCCACCCTCGCCTTGCCCGTGACCGCCAACGCCAACGCCAACGCCGCCGACGATGACCCCTACCTCTGGCTCGAAGAGGTGCAGGGCGAGCGCGCGCTGGCCTGGGTGCGCGAGCGCAACGCCCAGTCGCGCGCGGTGCTCGAAGCCCATCCGCGCTTTGCCGCGATGCGCGAGCGATTCCTCGAGATCCTCGACTCGAAAGAGAAGATCCCCTATGTCTCGCGCCAGGGCGATGCCCTGCTCAACCTGTGGCGCGACGCAGCGCATCCGCGCGGCCTGTGGCGGCGCACTTCGCTGGTCTCGTACCGCCAGGCCACACCGGCCTGGGAAACCGTGCTTGACCTCGACGCGCTGGCCAGCGCGGAAAAGGAGAACTGGGTCTGGCATGGCGCCGCCTGCTTCGGGCCGGCCTACCGCCGCTGCCTGATCTCGCTGTCGCGCGGCGGTGCCGACGCGCATGTGGTGCGCGAGTTCGACACGCAAAGCATGCGCTTCGTCGAGGCCCAAGACGGCGGCTTCGTGCTGCCCGAGGCCAAGTCGCGCGTCACCTGGGCCGACGCCGACACGCTCTACGTCGGCACTGATTTCGGCCCTGGCTCAATGACCGAATCGGGCTACCCGCGCATCATCAAGCGCTGGCAACGCGGCCAGCCGCTGGCGGCTGCCGCGACGGTGTACGAGGGCCGGCCGCAGGACGTCTCGGTGTACGCCGAGGTCGACCGCACGCCGGGCTTCGAGCGCACGTTGTTCGGTCGCGCCACCGATTTCTACAACTCCGAGGTCGCACTGCTGCAAGGCGGCAAGCCGGTGGCGCTCGATCGCCCCAGCGACGCCAGCGAAAGTTTCTGGCGCCAGCGACTGCTGCTGCAACTGCGCAGCGACTGGACGGTCGGCGATCGCACCTGGCCCAAAGGCTCGCTGCTGGTGACCGACGCCGCGGTCTACCTGCGCGGCGAGCGCCACTTCACCGCGCTGTTCACGCCCAGCGCCACGCGTTCGCTGGCCGGCTTCACGACGACGAAGAGCCGGGTGATGTTGTCGGTGCTCGACAACGTGGCCGGGCGCATCGAAGAGTGGCGACCGGTGGGCACGCGCTGGGTCAAGCGTGCCGTGGCCGCGCCCTTCCCCGGCACCCTGGGTGTGCAGGCGCTGCACGACCCGCTGCTGGCCAAGGACGCACTGGCCGAGTCGTACTTCCTGACCTACACCGACTTCCTCACGCCCGACTCGCTGCTGCTCGGCCGCACCGGCAGCGACGCGCGCGAGGCCCTGAAGGCGCGTCCGCAATTCTTCGACAGCCAGGACATGAAGGTCGAGCAACGCTTCGCGACGTCGAAGGACAGCACGCGCGTG
>JANOKY010000623.1:0-3248 GCA_031419635.1 Burkholderiales bacterium
CGGTAGACCTTGCCGACGCCGCCGGTGGCCAGCACCACGGCCGAGGCGGCCAGGGTCTCGACGCGGCCGGCGTCGATGTCCAGCGCATAGACGCCATAGCAGCGCGACGACTCTTCCCGCTTCAAATGCCGCGACGTGATCAGGTCCAGCGCCATCCAGCGCTCGCGCAGCACGATGTTGGGGTGCGACTTGACCTGTGCCAGCAAGGCCTGGTGGATCGCCAGGCCCGTGGCATCGGCGGCATGGGCGATGCGCCGCACCGCGTGGCCACCTTCGCGTGTCAGGTGCAGGCCGAGCGGGCCGTCAGGGTCGGCCGAGAACGGCACGCCTTGCGCCACCAGCCATTCGATCGCCTGTGCGCTGTGCTCGGCGATGAAGCGCGCGGTGTGCTCGTCAACCAGGCCGGCGCCGGCGTCCTGGGTGTCGCGCACATGCGACTCGATGCTGTCGTCCTGGCCGAGCACGCCGACGATGCCGCCCTGCGCCCAGGCGGTGGCGGCTTCGTCGAGGTTGCGTTTGGCCAGCACCACCACCGCGCGCTCGGCGGCCAGGTGCAGGGCCACCGTCAGCCCGGCCAAGCCGGCGCCGATGATCACGACCGGCGCCTGGACCGAGGGTGTGGGTTGCATGCGCGTGATTCTAGGAGCCCCCTGATCAGGGGGTGGGCCGTACACTGTGGCCGCCGATTTCCCGGCCGTGCCCACGGCCCCGCGCCATGCCCAAACCGATCCAGGAAATGTCCACATGGGATGCCTCTGCGCAGCCCTCGCGTGACTTCGACGAACAGGACGAGGAATCCTGGGAAGCCACGCGCCAGCAGGCTGGCCAGGCCACCCAGGTCATGCGCGACCGCGACGATGCGCAAGCGCAGGCGATGCGCCATGTCGGCCGCCAGGTCGGCCAGTCGCAGTGGGAGCTGTTCGTCGTCATCGACCCGGCCGAAGCACTCAAGCAGCAGTTCGACTTGCTGCAGCCCGAGTACATCGCGTTGCACGACATCGGCACGCTGTCGTCGCGGCGCATGCTCGCCGGCCTGGCCGTGGCCACCGGCCGGCCGGTGCACCAGTTGCATATTCGCCGCCAAGGGCTCGGCATGCCCTTGGCGCGGCTCGAATTCGTCGAGCTGCCGATCGCGGCCGGCCTGCCGCCGCTGCGCCTGTACACCACCGAGATCGATGCCGACACCCAGCAGCGCCGCCGCTTGGCGCGCCTGCTGCTGGCGCACAGCCGGCTGGCCGTGGTGATCGTCGGCGACCTGCCGCCGCATGCGCTGGCCACCGCCCTGCTGCCGCTGCACGACGCGATCAAGGAAGGCCCCTGGCTCAACCGCGAGTTGCTGATGCTGCCGCTGGCCGGTGCGTCGGCCCTGGCTGGCCAGGCCTCGCACCTGGCCATCGGCACCGGCGTGCAGGTGCGCACGACGCCCCTGGTGACGCGCCCGGCGGAGGCCTGGAACTACTTGCGCGGCACCTGGAACAAGTTGCGCCTGCCCTTGCGCGACAAGGCGATCCACCTGGCCGAAATCCTCGATCCAGTGGCACCGTCGGCCGCGGCGGTGCAGGCGGGCGACAACGCCGCGCCGGTGGTGCAAAGCAGCTCCAACTCCCTGCTCGAATCGGCCACCGCCAGGCCGCCGCTGCCGATGCAACCGATGCCGGCGGTGCGCGCCGCGCCGGCCACGGCCGCGCCGGTCGACCCGGCCCTGGCCACCTACATCCGCAAGTGCGGTGACCTGAAGGGCATGATCAGTTGCTGCGTCTTCGAGCTGGCCACGCAGCGCACCATCGGCCACGCCGGTGCGCGCCCCGGGCCCGCCGCGCTGGCCTCGCAGGGTGCGTCGCTGATGGCCACGATGGCCGAGGCCGCGCAAGCGCTCAACCTCGGCGAGGCCGCGCCCGACGCCGCCATCACCGTCGGCAACCACCACCAGTTGCTGCGCGCCGTGCCCGGACGCCCCGGCATGGCCCTGCACGCGGTGCTCAACCGCGGCCTGGCCAACCTCACGCTCGTGCGCTTGCAGTTGCAGCGCCTGGACCTGCTGCTCGAAGACGGCGACGCGGGGTAATAGACAGCCCCAAGCTCGCTGCGCTCGCGCCCCCCGAGGGGATCTCAGGCCGCTTGGGAGCGGCCCGGCGCTGGCCTGAGGTCGAAGTCAGTGCACGACGCGCGAGAAGACGAACTCGCTGCCGTCGACGTCGACCGGGATCACGTCCTTGGGGCCGAAGCGGCCTTCGAGGATCAGCTTGGCCACCGGATTCTCGATGCGCTGCTGGATCGCGCGCTTCAAGGGCCGCGCGCCGAACACCGGATCGAATCCAACCTTGGCGATTTCGGCCAGGGCTTCGGCCGACACTTCGAGCTTCATGTCCATCTTGGCCAGGCGCGACTCGAGGATCTTCAACTGGATCGCTGCAATCGAGCGGATGTGCGACTCGTCGAGCGCGTGGAAGACCACCTGCTCGTCGATGCGGTTGAGAAACTCGGGCCGGAAATGCTGCTTGACCTCGGCCTGGACCGCCTGGCGAATCAGGTCGTTCGGTTGGCCCGCCATCTGCATGATCATCGGCGAGCCGAGGTTGCTGGTCATCACGATCACGGTGTTCTTGAAATCGACTGTGCGGCCCTGGCCGTCGGTCAGCCGGCCGTCGTCGAGCACCTGTAGCAGCACGTTGAAGACATCCGGATGGGCCTTCTCGACTTCGTCGAGCAGGAGCACGCTGTAGGGCTTGCGCCGGACCGCCTCTGTCAGCGTGCCGCCTTCGTCGTAGCCAACATAACCGGGCGGTGCGCCAATCAGGCGGCTGACGCTGTGCTTCTCCATGAACTCGCTCATGTCCACGCGGATCATGTGCTCTTCGCTGTCGAAGAGGAAGCCGGCCAGCGCCTTGCACAGCTCCGTCTTGCCCACCCCGGTGGGGCCGAGGAAGAGGAACGAGCCGAGCGGCCGGTTCGGGTCAGACAGGCCGGCGCGTGAGCGGCGGATCGCATCGGCGACCGCGCTGATGGCCTCGTCCTGGCCGACCACGCGCTCGTGCAGTTTGGCTTCCATCTGCAGCAGCTTGTCGCGCTCGCCCTGCATCAGCTTGGACACCGGGATGCCGGTGGCGCGTGAGACAACTTCGGCGATCTCTTCGGCGCCGACCATCGTGCGCAGCAACTGCGGGCCGGCGGCGCCGCCCGCCTTGGCCTTCTTGGTTTCCTTGGCCTGGGCTTCCTTGAGCGTCTTTTCCAGCTCGGGCAGCTTGCCG
>JANOKY010000624.1:0-1528 GCA_031419635.1 Burkholderiales bacterium
CGCCGCGCTGCGCGCCGCCGGTGCCGCCGTGGCAGCCACCGACGACGTGCTGGCCGGCCGCGCCAGGAACGCCTGCTGCGCCGTGCGCCCGCCGGGCCACCACGCCACGCGCGGCCAGGCGATGGGCTTTTGCTTCTTCAACAACGTGGCGGTGGCGGCGCGCCATGCGCTGGACACGCGCGGGCCGAGTTGCGGCATTTCGCGCGTGGCGATCATCGACTTCGATGTGCACCACGGCAACGGCACTGAAGACATCATTGCCGGCGACGAGCGCGTGCTGATGGTCAGCATCTTCCAGCACCCGCTGTACCCCTACAGCGGTGCGGTGCCGATGGGCACGAACATGGTCAACGTGCCAATCGCACCGTACTCGCGCGGCGATGTGGTGCGCGCCGCAGTCACCGACATGTGGCTGCCGCGGCTGGAAGAATTCAAGCCGCAGATGCTGTTCATCTCGGCCGGCTTCGACGCCCACCGCGAAGACGAGCTCGGCCAGTTGGGCCTGATCGAAGCCGACTACGCCTGGATCACGAAGCGGCTGGTCGAAGTCGCCGCGCGCCACGCCCAGGGCCGCATCGTCTCGTGCCTGGAAGGCGGCTACAACCTCAGTGCGCTGGCGCGCAGCGTGGCCGCACACCTGCGCGTGCTGGCCGGCGTGGCGGCCTGACGATGGCCGTGCCCTCTGTGTCGATCGTGCCGTCCGTGCCGCTCATGCCGGCGGTCGATCTCGACGCCTGGCTGGCCGCGCTGATGCGGCCCAGCGTGCTGGTGGAGCTGGCAGTGCTGGCAGCCTGCCTGGCGGCGGCCTGGCTGGCGGTGCGCATCGCGCGCGCGGCACTCGACCCGGCGCAGCGGCCGACGAGTGTGTGGTTCGGCGCGCGCATCGTCGACGGTGTGTTGTTCCCGGTCGTGGCCCTGCTGTTCGCACTGGCCGCGCGCATGGCGCTGGCCTCCACCGTGGCCATCGCGCTGCTGCACCTGGTGGTGCCGATCCTGGCCTCGCTGGTGGTCATCCGCATCGCGGTGCGGGTGCTGCGCGTGGCCTTCCCGGCTTCGCGCGCGGTGCGCGTGCTCGAACGCACGCTGAGCTGGCTGGTCTGGGGTGTGCTGGTGCTGTGGCTCAGTGGCCTGTTGCCGCTGGTGCTGCGCGAGCTGGACGACATCCACTGGAAGGTCGGTGGCGTCGATGTGTCGGTGCGCAGCCTGCTAGAAGGCGCGCTGTCGGCGGCCACGGTACTGGTGGTGATGCTGTGGGTGTCGGCGGCGATCGAGGCCCGCTTGCTGCGCGGCGCCGGCGACAACCTGTCGTTCCGCAAGATCGCCGCCAATGCGCTGCGCGCGCTGCTGCTGCTGGTCGGGCTGATGTTCGCGCTGTCGGCCGCCGGCATCGACCTGACGGCGCTCAGCGTGCTGGGCGGCGCGCTCGGCGTCGGCATCGGCCTCGGGCTGCAGAAGCTGGCGGCGAACTACGTCAGCGGCTTCGTCATCCTGGCCGAGCGCAGCGTGCGCATCGGCGACATGGTCAAGG
>JANOKY010000625.1:0-8628 GCA_031419635.1 Burkholderiales bacterium
TTCACCAACACACGCAACGAATGATCAACGTCAAATCGCTGAGCCTGAGGATCGCCGTGCAGTTCGCGGTGGTCCTGCTGCCGCTGGTGGCGCTGCTGGTTTACGTGACGCACGCCGAGTCGCGCCGCGCCGCGGCGATGAGCCGGGCGTTCTCGACCCATGAGGCCGCGATCGACACCCGCGACCAGTACGCCGCCTTTCTCGACGGCGCGGCCGACAGCGTCGACACCGGGCGCTTGTCGGCCCGCGCGCGCAAGGCCCTGGCGGATGCCAACGCCGATGTCGACAGGCTGATCGCGCTACAACCCGAGCAGGCCGCGGCGCATTCGGAATTGAGCGGCTGGCTGCGCTCGATCGACGACATCGTGCGCACCGATGCCTCGCCCACCGCTCTGACAAGGCTGCAGGTGCCGATGAACCGGGCCCGCGAGCGCGTCGACCAGTTGGCACGCAAACACCAGACCAGCCTGGACCAGGCCATCGCGGTCTCGATCGACGATGCCAGCCGCTCGCGCAAGGTGGTCTTCGGCCTGTCGGCGCTGTTGCTGCTGGTGACGATCGCCTTCATCGCCCAGTTGATTCGCGGCCTGTCGCGGCCGCTGCGCCATGCGGTGGAGGTGGCCGACCGGATCGCGTCGGGCCACAAGCTCGATTCGTTCGCTGTCGATGCCCGCCACGATGTCGGCAACCTGCTGGGTTCGCTGCAACGCATGCACGGCAGCCTGCTGGCGTTCGAGGGCGACGTCGAGCGCCACCGCCGTGGCCTGGAAGGCAAGGTCGGCGAGCTGGCGCAAAGCCAGCAGCGCCTGGACCAGGCCCAGGCCGCGGCCAGGCTCGGCAGTTGGCAATGGGAAGCGGGCAGCGCGCCCGCGCAATGGTCGCAAGAGCTGTACCGCCTGCTCGGGCTGGCCAGCGCCGGGCGCCGGCCGACGCTGCGGCTGTTCATGCGCCGCCTGCCGGCGGCCGAACAGAAGGCTTTCAGCGATCACTTGCGCTCGGTGGCCGAGCGCCTGGACGAGCTCGCGATCGAACACCGCGTATTGCCGCTCGAAGGCGAAGAGCGCGTCGTCTCGCACCGCATGGTGGCGGTGCGCGATGCCAGCGGCCGTTTGCTCAGCCTGTCGGGGATCGTGCAGGACATCACCGACCGCCAGCGCGCCGAGCAAACCATGCGTCGGCTGGCGATGTACGACGGCCTGACGGGCCTGGCCAACCGGCAGTTCTTCAACGAGCACCTGAGGAATGCGGTGGCGAGGTCCAAGCGCCATGGCACGGCCTTCGCGACGATCTTCGTTGACCTCGACCGCTTCAAGCGCATCAACGACACGCTGGGCCACGCCGTCGGCGACGCCCTGCTGCGCGAGGCCGCGGCACGCCTGCTCGGCTGTCTCCGCGAAACCGACGAGGTGGCGCCGGCCGAGCCCGACCCGGCCACCGACAGCATGGTGGCGCGCCTGGGCGGCGACGAATTCATCGTCCTGCTGCGCGACCTGCTGGCGCCGCGCGATGCGGTGGCTGTGGCCACGCGCATGATCAACGCGCTGTCGGCCCCGTTCACCATCGAAGGCAACGAACTGGTGGTCACCGCCAGCCTGGGCATCGCGATGTACCCGACCGATGGCGACAGCGGCGAAGCCCTGATCAAGGCCGCCGATTCGGCGATGTACGCGGCCAAGAACAACGGCCGCAACACCTTCCAGTTCTACAGCGAGGAGATGAACTCGGCGGCCTACGAGAAGCTCAGCTTCGAGACCCAGTTGCGCCAGGGCATCGACGCCGGCCAGCTCGTCCTGCACTACCAGCCCAAGGTGGATATCCGCAGCGGCGCCATGCTCGGCATGGAGGCGCTGGTGCGCTGGCAACACCCGCAATGGGGCTTGGTCGCGCCGTCGCGCTTCATCCCGCTGGCCGAGGAGCTGGGCCTGATCGTGCAGATCGGCGACCGGGTGCTCGAAATGAGTTGCCAGCAGGCGCAGTGCTGGCGCGAAGCCGGGCTCGGCGACGTGTGCATCTCCGTCAACCTGGCCAGCCCGAGCTTTCTCAAGCCCAGCCTGGTGCCGGAGATCGCGGCCCTGATCGACCGCCACGGGCTGCACCCGCAGCAGTTGGTGATCGAGGCCACCGAGAGCATGCTGATGCAGTCGGCCGGGGCCACGATGAACACCTTGCAGGCGTTGCAAAAACTCGGTGTGCAGCTCTCGATCGACGACTTCGGCACCGGCTATTCGTCGCTCACCTACCTGCGGCGTTTCCCGGTCGACGAGCTCAAGATCGACCAGTCCTTCGTTGCCGAGATGACGCACAACACCGACGATGCCGCCATCGTCGCCGCGATCGTTTCGCTGGGCCGCAACATGAATCGCCGGATCGTCGCCGAGGGCGTGGAAACGATCGGCCAGGCCCGGGCCCTGCGCAGCCAAGGCTGCAATGTGATGCAGGGCTTCCTGTTCAGCCGGCCGGTGCCGGCCGACGAGATGGCCGGCCTGCTGAGCCAGCCGCAGCCCTACGCCTGGGCCGCGGCGGAGTCCTTGCGCGAGCCTGCGTGAGCCTGTAATGCCTGGGCCGCGAGGCCGGCCAAGATGCCCTCGGGGTGCCACCGGCCAGTGCCAGGGTGCAGCGCAGCCGCGTCGATACCGGAGGGCGTCGATGCGGCGCGTCGACGATCACACGGTCTGTCCGGTGATGTAGTGCTCGAGCTGCTCGATGATGAACTGCTGCTCGGAGATGATGTCCTTGACCAGGTCGCCGATCGAGACCAGGCCGACCAGCTTGCCGCCGTCGAGCACCGGCAGGTGGCGCACCCGGTTCTCCGTCATCAGCGCCATGCACTCGTGGCTGGTGTGGCGCGGCTGCACGTACATGACCCTGCTGGACATGATGTCACGCACCGGTGTGGCCTTCGACGAGCGGTCCATCAGCACGATCTTGCGCGCGTAGTCCCACTCGGTCAGCATGCCGACGATCTGGCCGGCGTCGACCACCAGCAGCGAGCCGATGTTCTTCTGCGCCATCGTCTGCACGGCGTCGTATACCGACGCGGTGGGGGCGATGGTGTGCACCGCATGCTCCGTCTTGGTCTTGAGGATGTCGGAAACGAGGGTCATGGTGTTTCTCCCGGTTGGGTGGGTACAGGCGCGGCGCGGTCACGATTCATTCAGATGTCAATGCACCCTGGTCAATGAACAGTGTGGCCGGGTGCTCGAGCAGCTCGCGCAGGGCTTGCACGAACGCCGCGCCGACCGCGCCGTCGACGACGCGGTGGTCGAACGACGATGACAGGTTCATCATCGGCCGCGCGACGATGGCGCCGTCGCGGACCCTCGGCCGCAGCGCGGTGCGGTTGTCGCCGACGATCGCACCGTCAGGGTGGTTGATCACCGGCGTCGAGGCGATGCCGCCCAGGCGGCCCAGGCTGGTCAGCGTGATCGTCGAGCCGGCAAGTTCGTCGCGCACCAGCTTGCCGGCGCGCGCGCCGTCGGCCAGCCGCGCCACTTCGGCGGCGCTGGCCCACAAGTCGAGCGAGCGCGCGTCGCGCAGCACCGGCACCATCAGGCCGGCGTCGGTCTGGGTGGCAATGCCCACATGCACCGCGTCGTGAAGCGTCAGCACACCGGCTTCGTCGTCGAAGCGGGCGTTGACCTGGCGGTGCTCGCGCACCGCGATCACGAGCGCACGGATCAGGAACGGCAGCAGGGTCAGGTGGCCGCGCTCGCGGCCCCATTTCTCGTTCAGCCGGGCGCGCAAGGCCTCGAGCTCGCCGACATCGACTTCCTCGACATAGGTGTAGTGCGGAATGCGGCGCTTGGACTCTTGCATCTTCTGCGCGATCTTGCGCCGCAGGCCGACGATTCTGATCTCGTGCGTCGTCTCGGGCGCGGACGCGGCCCGCGCGCTGGGCGGCGCGGGTGCTTCCGCGCGCGCCGCGCGTGCGCCACCCTTGGCGAGGTGGGCATCGAGGTCGGCCTGCATGATCCGACCGGCGGTGCCACTGGGCGGGACGTCGGCCAGGTCGACACCGAGTTCCCAGGCGCGCGCGCGCAGCGCGGGCGAGGCCATCGGGCGGGCATGGGGTGTCGGCGCTGCGGCGCCGGGCGAGGTCGCGGGCGTGGGCGTCGCAGACGCTGGCGCGCGCGCTGCGGTTGGCGGCTCGGCGGCTGCCGCAGGTGTCGCGCTGGTTGCGGCCTCGCCGCTGCCGGCCAGGTCGATGCGCAGCAACTCGCCCCCCACCGCAAGCAGTTGGCCGACCTCGCCGCCCAGCGCCAACACGGTGCCGGCCCGCGGCGACGGAATCTCGACCGAGGCCTTGTCGGTCATCACATCGGCCAGGGCCTGGTCTTCGGCGACGACATCGCCGACCTGGACATGCCAGGCCACCAACTCGACCTCGGCGATGCCTTCGCCGATGTCGGGGACCTTGACGACATGGATCGTCATGTCATGCCTCCATCGCACGCTTCATTGCCGCCGCCACCCGCGCCGGGCCGGGGAAGTAGGTCCATTCCTGTGCGTGCGGGTAGGGCGTGTCCCAGCCGGTGACGCGCTCGATCGGCGCTTCGAGCTGGTAGAAGCAATGCTCCTGGACCAGCGCGGCGAGCTCGGCGCCGAAGCCGCTGGTGCGCGTGGCCTCGTGCACGATCACGCAGCGGCCGGTCTTCTTCACCGAGGCCACGAGGGTGTCCAGGTCCAGCGGCCAGAGGCTGCGCAGGTCGATGATCTCGGCATCGATGCCGGTCTCGGCGGTTGCCGCTTCGCAGACGTGGACCATCGTGCCGTAGGCCAGCAGCGTCAGCGCCGAGCCGGGGCGAATCACCGCTGCCGAGGTCAGGGGCACCGTGTAATGCCCCTCGGGCACCTCGCTCGTCGGCACCGCCGACCAGGGCACCAGCGGCCGGTCGTGATGGCCGTCGAAGGGCCCGTTGTACAGGCGCTTGGGCTCCAGGAAGATGACGGGGTCGTCGCACTCGATGGCCGAGATCAGCAGCCCCTTGGCGTCGTAGGGGTTGCTCGGCATCACCGTGCGCAGGCCGCAGACATGCGTGAACAGCACCTCCGGGCTCTGGCTGTGCGTCTGCCCGCCGTAGATGCCGCCGCCGCAGGGCATGCGGATCGTCAGCGGGGCGGTGAAGTCGCCGGCAGAGCGGTAGCGCAGCCGCGCGGCCTCGGAGACGATCTGGTCATAGGCCGGGTAGAAGTAGTCGGCGAACTGGACCTCGACCACCGGCCGCAGGCCATACGCCGCCATGCCGATGGCGGTGCCGACGATGCCGCCTTCGGAGATCGGCGCGTCGAACACGCGCGAGGTGCCGTACTTGGCCTGCAGGCCCTCGGTGCAGCGGAACACGCCGCCGAAGTAGCCGACATCCTGGCCGTAGATGACGACGTTGTCGTCGCGGCCGAGCATCACGTCCATCGCCGAACGCAGGGCCTGGATCATGGTCATGGAGGGCATGGTCAAGCCTCTCCCGCCTGCCGCAACTGCTCGCGCAGGTGCGCCGGCATGTCCTTGTAATCATCCTCGAACATCGACGCCAGCGGCGGCAGATAGCCGTCGGCCAGCGTGCCGTGGCGCTCGGCCGCCTTCAGTGCCGCGCCGACCTGCGCGTCGAGTTCTTGCTGCACGCGGCCCTGTTCCTCCTCGGACCATGCGCCCAGGCCGGTGAGGTGCTGCGCCAGCCGCGTGACCGGGTCGCCGAGCGGGAAATGCTGCCAGTCGCCCGAGGGGCGGTAGCGCGACGGGTCGTCCGAGGTCGAGTGCGCGCCAGCGCGGTAGGTGACCCATTCGATCAGCGTCGGCCCGAGGTTGCTGCGGGCGCGTTCGGCGGCCCATTGCGAGGCCGCGTAGACAGCCAGGAAGTCGTTGCCGTCGACGCGCAGCGAGGCAATGCCGCAGCCCACACCGCGCGCGGCGAAGGTGGTGGCCTCGCCGCCGGCGATGGCCTGGAAGGTCGAGATCGCCCATTGGTTGTTGACCACGTTCAGGATCACGGGCGCGCGGTACACATGGGCGAAGGTCAGCGCGGTGTGGAAGTCGGACTCGGCGGTGGCGCCGTCGCCGATCCAGGCCGAGGCGAACCGGCTGTCGCCCTTGATCGCCGAGGCCATGGCCCAGCCCACGGCCTGGACGAACTGTGTGGCCAGGTTGCCCGAGACGGTGAAGAAGCCGGCCCGCTTGTACGAGTGCAGCACCGGCAACTGGCGGCCCTTGAGCGGGTCGCCTGCGTTGGACATCGCCTGGCACATCATCTCGACCATGTCGATGTCGTCGCGCACCAGCAGCAGGCCCGGCTGGCGGTAGGTCGGGAAGCACATGTCGCCGGGCTGTAGCGCCAGCGCATGCGCAGTCGCGGTGGCTTCCTCGCCCAGGCACTGCATGTAGAACGAGATCTTCTTCTGCCGTTGCGCGATCAGCATGCGCGCGTCGTAGGCGCGCGTCTTCATCATGGCCGTCAGGCCGTGGCGCAGGCGATCGGTGGTGATCTGCGGCGCCCAGGGCCCGACGGCGCGGCCGTCGTCGTCGAGGACACGCACCAGGGTGTAGGCCAGGTCGCTGGTGTCGACCGGCAACGCGTCCTGCGGCGGCTTGCGCACCTCACCGGCACGCGACAGGTGCAGGTAGGAGAAATCGGTGTCATGGCCCGGCCGGCCGCTCGGCTCGGGCACATGCAGGCGAAGAGATCCTGGGTTCATCGGCGATCCTCCCGACGCGAGCGCGCTTGCCGCCGTTCGAGCCGTAGCGCAGTTTGCCCCCATGTGCGCCGCAGTGCCAGAGCCCGCCCCTGCCGGGGTAGACCTGGATCAAGGTGGGAAGCCACGTTGTAAGTCTCCTGCTGTCTGGCCGACGAAGCTGTCGATGGCACTGCCCCGCCAATGCCATGCTTGTGGCATACCCTGGGCGATTTCGGAGGCCTTCGATGGCAAGCAACAACACACCTCAGCGCATCTACCGGCACCGCCTGCCGGTGCGCCTGATGCACTGGATCAACGTCATCAGCCTCACCCTCCTGCTCGGCAGCGGGTTGAACATCTTCAACGCCCACCCGGCGCTGTACTGGGGCCAGGACTCGCATTTCACGTCGCCGTGGCTGTCGATCGGGGCCAGGGACACGCCGGCCGGGCCGGTGGGCGTGACCCGGTTCGCCGGCCGCGAATGGGAAACCACCGGCGTGCTCGGGGTCTCGGAGGTCGACGGCGAAACCCGCGCGCGCGGCTTCCCGAGCTGGGCCACGGTGCCGGGGCCACAGTGGCTGGCGATGGCGCGGCACTGGCACTTGTTCTTCGCTTGGGTCTTCGTCGTCAACGGCGTGGCCTATGTGCTGTACGCGCTGTTCAGCCGCCACCTGAGCCGCGACCTGCTGCCCACGCGAGCCGAGCTGCGCGGCATCGGTACGTCGATCAAGAACCACCTGCTGTTCAGGCACCCGACCGGCGAGGCCGCCAAGCGCTACAACGTGCTGCAAAGCCTGGCCTACCTGGTGGTGATCTTCGGCCTGCTGCCGCTGGTGGTGGTGGCCGGCCTGGCGATGTCGCCGCGGCTGGACGCGGTGTACGCCGGCTGGGTCGATCTGCTCGGTGGCCGCCAGTCGGCGCGTTCGCTGCACTTCATCGCCGCGGCCGGGTTGCTGCTGTTCACCTTGATCCATCTGTTCGAGGTCATCGTCGCGGGGGTCTGGAACGAAATCCGCTCGATGCTCACCGGCTGGTACACCGTGCCCGCCGACAAAACCACCAAGGGGCTGTGATGAACGCGAACAAGACCATGCGCCTGATGAAGCGCAGCCAGCGCGACCGCCGCCACTTGCTGCGCGGCGCGGTCGCCGCGGCCGGTGCGGCGATGCTCAGTGGCTGCGACCGCCTGTCGCGCAACGAAGCCTTCGTCGACACCCTCAAGAGTGCGCAGCACCTGAGCCGGGCCGCGCACAAGCTGGTGGCGCCGCGGCCGGCGTTGGCGCAGGAGTTCGAGCGCAAGGACATCATCCAGACCTTCCGCAGCAACGGCACGCTGATGCCGATGGACGCCGACTACCGCGCGCTGGGCATGGGCGGCTGGGCCGACTACCGGCTGGCGGTGCGCGGCCTGGTCGAGAAGCCGCTCGAGTTCACGCTGGCGCAACTGCGGGCGATGCCGTCGCGGACCCAGATCACGCGCCACGATTGCGTCGAGGGCTGGAGCTGCATCGGCCAGTGGAAGGGCGTGCCACTCGGCGCGTTGCTCGGGCTGGCCAAGCCGTTGGCCAAGGCCCGCTTCGTCGTCTTTCGCTGCTTCGACTCGATGGACGAGCCCAAGCCCGACTCGCCTGATTCTCGTTACTACGAGAGCATCGACTTCGACGACGCCTACCACCCGCAGACGATCCTGGCCTACGAGTTGAACGACGCGCCGCTGCCGGTCAGCAACGGCGCGCCGCTGCGCTGCCGCGTCGAGCGCCAGCTCGGCTACAAGCAGGCCAAGTACGTGCGCGCGATCGAGCTGGTGGAAAGCTTCGCCGACATCCGCGGCGGCAAGGGCGGTTACTGGGAAGACGAGGGCTACGAGTGGTACGGCGGGATCTGAGGCCAGGGCGTTCTCGCGCCGGCCAAAGCCTCAGTCCAGCGCCGCCAGCAACAGCAGGCCGCCGCCGCCGAGCACGC
>JANOKY010000626.1:0-2708 GCA_031419635.1 Burkholderiales bacterium
CGTGCTCGTGCCCATGTAGTGCAGCAGCGGTTTGCCGTCGATCGAAAAGCGGCTCGAGCCATCGGGCATCAGGCCGCGGCCCTGCGTCGGGCGGATCGCCTGGCACAGGTTGGTCTTGCGCGACAGGCAGAACTTGCACTGCCGGCATTCGGGCGTGTAGAGCGGGATCACATGGTCGTCGCGGGCGACGCTGGTGACGCCGACGCCGGTTTCGACGACGACCCCCGCGCCCTCATGGCCGAGGATCGCCGGGAACAGGCCCTCGGGGTCGGCGCCCGAGAGCGTGTACTGGTCGGTGTGGCAGATGCCGGTGGCCTTGACTTCGACCAGCACCTCGCCGGCCCGGGGCCCTTCGAGGTCGACGGTTTCGATGGTCAGCGGGGCGCCGGCCTTCCAGGCCACGGCTGCGCGGGTTTTCATGGGTCTGCTCCGGGTCGGAAAAGGCTGCGAGGTTACCGCGCCGCCGACGCGCGGGCCTCAGAACAAGGCCGAGGCGACGCGCGTACCCCATTGGTTGCCGGCCAGCGCATGCATGCTGTAGAACCACACGGCGCGGTTGTTGGCCGGGTCGGCAGCGACGCCGGCATAGTCACCCCAGCGGTTGCGCCCGCCGCCGTCGAGCGCCTTGTAGTTGGCCGTGCCGGCCTTGATCAGCGCGCTGGTTTGCAGCTTGCCCAAGGCGTCGCTGGCGCGCCGGCCAGTGTGGCGCGATTGCGCGAACTCGGTGCTGCCCGAGCGCGAGAACACCATCAACAGGTTGCCGTTGTTGTCGGGGCAGGCCGCGGGGTAGAAGTAATGCTTGCTCGAGTTGCCGTAGATGCCCTCCTGCACCAGCGCGCCGGTGGCGCCGCGGATCTGCAGCCAGTGGATCGCGGCACGGTTCGCCCCCGCGCCCCAGTTGTGCGCGGTGGTCAGCACGGTCCAGATTGAATCGCCGCGGAACACCGCGTGCAGCACGCGGATGTCGCCGGTGTTGAGCGCCGTGCCGCCGCCCTTTTGCTGGGCGTTGGGCGGCAGGCTGTAGGGCGACACGGCCACGCTGCTGCGCGTTAGCGTCGGCGTGCCGCTGGCGGGGGTGGTCACCTGCCACAGCGTCAGTTGGCTGCCGCTGGGGAAGCTGGAATTGACCAGGTACTCAACCTGCGGTGCGCCGAAGGTGTGGCAGGGCGTGACGGTGAACGAGAGCTGGCCGTCGGCGTCTTTCAGGCGCACGAAATCATGGAACGGCGCCGCGCCGCCGCTGTACGGCCCGGCCTTCGGGATCACGCGCAGCTTGGCGTATTTGAAGCCGCCGCCGAAGGCGAACATGTTGGCAGTGAGGTAGATCGCCTGGCTGTCGATACCCAGGCCGGGATAGTCGGCCCAGTTGTCGGTGGCCGTGGCGCCGTCGACCATGGCGTTGAACGAATAGTTGCGCCAGGCGCCCAGCGGGTCGGTGGTTTTCGAGCACGACAGCAGGAACACCGAGCGGTTCGGGTTCTCGGTGAAGGCCACCGCCAGCAACACCCAGCGGCCAGCGTGCTGGTCGTACAGCGCCTTCGGGTCGAAGATCGTCAGACCCTGCGCGACATTGGCGAACCAAGTGGTCAGGGTCTGGCTGAGCAGGGCCGCGCCGCCGCTCTTGGCGTGGATCGCCACCGAGGAGTTGACGGAGATCAGGACATGCTCGGGGCCGGTGGCCAGGGTGCAGTCGGGCGGCAGCCAGCCGGTGGCTGCCATGCCGTCGAAGTTGGCCAGCGAGGTCGGCGCCTGCGACGGGGCCTGGCCCGGCATCAGGGCCGGCGCCGACATCGCACGCGACTGCGGCTCGGCGTCCTTGCCGCCTTTGTCGGGCGCCAGCGTGGCGCTGGCCTTGCGCAGCTTGGCGGTGGAAGCCGCTTCCTTCAAGGCCACGAACTCCTTGTCGGGGATCGGGTAGCGGCTGGTGTAGGGGCGGCTCTTGCGCAGCTCAACCGGTGCGGCGCGCATCGCGGCCGGAGCCGATGGCGTGACCTCGCGGCCGGCCGCAGCTTTGCCGGGCAGGGCTTTGAGCTTGACCGTTGCCGCGGCGGATGGACTCGAGGACTTGCGGGTTTTCTTCGCTGCGGCGGTCTTGGTCTTGGCTTTGGTCTTGGTGGCCATGGAATCCTCCTGAATGGATCGGGACGGGTCAGTGATCGGGGTCTTCGTTTTGCGCCGGTCCACCGGGCTTCGGCGGCACGCTGCGCGCGCGACGCTTCAAGCGCGCCAGGGTGTCGGCATCCACCGGCGTGCCATGCCCGGGTGCCGGCTGCGGCGTGTCGGGCTGCGGAGGCGCGGTGCCAGGCGTGTACTCGCGCGCCGGTGGGGCCTGGCCCTTGCGTCGCGTGGGCATCTTCAGTCGGGCCGCATGAAGTGCGATTCGATCGCGTTGGCGGCCCAGCTCACGGCCAGCCAGGTCAGCAGGAAGGCGCCGGTCTCGAGCGTGAAGCTGTGGAATTTGTAGAACGCTTCGGCGACGATGAACGACAGCAACAGCGGCACGGCTTCGGCGCGCAAGGCGCGCTGCAAACCGGTGTGGCGAATCAAGGTGTACATGGTCTGGCCTCCAGGTTCGAGCCGATCACCGGCGCCAGCGCCACGCGTTGGCTGTCGGTCTGCATGCCCGGGCGTTCATCGACGAAGCGCGGCGGGGCTTGCGCGACTGCGCCGGCGCCTGCACTCGCGCCAGCCATCGCCATCGGCGACGC
>JANOKY010000627.1:0-2091 GCA_031419635.1 Burkholderiales bacterium
CCTGGGCCGCCATCACCAGCACGAACAGCATCAGGATGAAGAGCACGCCCAGCGCCGAGAGCTCGACGTATTGGCCGTTTTCCCACAGCTCCCAGATGATGATGGAGATGACCTCGGTGCCCGGGCTGTAGAGCAGGATCGAACTCGACAGCTCGCGGATCGAGATGATCATGATGTAGATCCACCCCGCCAGCATGCCGGGCTTGAGCAACGGCAGCACGATGCGGCGGAAGGCCGTGAACCACGAGGCGCCGCTCATCGCCGCCGACTCTTCCAGCTCCTTGTGGATCTGCAGCATCGACGTGGTGTTGAAGCGCAGGCCGTAGGGCATGAAGCGCGTGACGTAGGCGATGAACAGGATCCACATCGTTCCGTACACACCGATATCGACGTTCAGATAAAAGATCATCAGCGCCAGGCCGAGCACCAGGCCCGGAAAGACCATCGGCAGCGAAGCCAGGTTGTCGAGCAGCCAGCGCCCCGGCAGTTTGGTCTTGACCACGATCCAGCAGATGACCGACGTGATGAGCATGATCAGAGTGGCCGAGCCGAACGACAGCAGCAGGCTGTTCCACACCGAGCGCGTCAGGTTCGGATAGCTGAGGATGAAGCGGTAGGGGTCGAGCGTCAGATTCTTCAGCGCCTGCATCGACGGCACCGAATAGAACTTCTGGAAACTCGACCACAGCAGCACCGCGAAGGGCAGCACCACGATCAGCGCGAAATAGATGATGAATATGGCCGCCGCAAACCAGCGCCAGGGGCCGAGGTCGATCTGGCGCGGCCGAAAACCCTTGCCGGTCATCGTGGCGTATTTCGATCCGCTCGACGAGAGCTTGCTGATGAAGTAAATGCCGATCGTGGTGATCGCCAGCAGCGTGATCGCATAGGCCGAGGCCAGGCCGATCTGGCTCGGGTAGCGGTGCACGGCCTGGTAGATCGACGAGGTGAAGACCTGGATTCCCACCGGCAGACCGAGCAACGCCGGCACCTCAAACGACTCGATCGCGCGAACGAACAGGATCAGGATGGTGGCAAAAATCGCCGGCCAGGTGAGCTTCAATGTCACATGCCATAACACCTGAAAGACATTGGCGCCACTCATCGTCGCCGACTCTTCCAGCGACGGGTCCATGGCCCGAAACGCCGCCGTCATCAGCAGGAAAGCCATGGGCGAGTAGTGCAAGCCGTCGACCCAGATCATTCCCCACATCGAGTAAATATCAAACGGCGCGGACTGCAGGTTGAAGACCTGCATCAGCACCAGATTGATGATGCCAATCTTCGGGCTGCCCAACAGAATCCAGGCCACCGTGAACAGGATTCCGGGGATCACCAGGGGGATCAGCGACAGCGCGAAAAACAGCGCCTTGAACGGCGTGTTGGTGCGCTCATTCATCCACGCCAGTGCGGTGCCGACGATGAACGCGAACGCCGCGACGCCGGTGGCGAACTGCAGCGAGGTCCAAAACAAGCGCAGCGTTTCGGAGCTGCCA
Source organism: Burkholderiales bacterium (assembly GCA_031419635.1). GTDB lineage: Bacteria > Pseudomonadota > Gammaproteobacteria > Burkholderiales > Burkholderiaceae_C > CADEEN01. The sequence continues at coordinate 1,497 of JANOKY010000627.1, forward strand.
TAGGCAGCGATGTAGTTGCCCAGTGTGAACACCGCCGGCTTGGTGGCGGTTTGCGGCGTGAAAAAACTCTGCCACAGCAAGAAGCCCAACGGAATCACGGCGATGTAGACCGTGAACAGCACACACACGCCGATGACCAGCCATTTCCAGTCCAGCCAGGGCGGGCGCACTGCGGCGGCGCCGGACCGCATGGGCGCCAAACCGGGGGCGTGGCTCGGGGCGTCGATCATCGCCGTTGTTCTTTTATGCGGAACTGCGGTCCATATAGGGGTACGGGAATGTAGGTGGCGGTTGGGCGAGTGTCAATGTGAAGGGGGCAGGGGATAACCCCGAAAAGCTGCCAACGCCATCGAATGACTTGCCCGTGATTCGGCGTTCGGCGTTCGGCACGAGCAAGGCGGCGGGCAATACGGCGGGCAATACGCGGCCGGGCTCATGCCCTGTCAACCCTGGGCCCGCGCCTGGTGGCCGCATCTTGCGCAGGCGCAATCGCCACGCCCTGCCGATCAGAGCAACTTAGAGCGCAGCACCAGGAAACTCTCCTGTGCATCGGCACCAAAGGCCTCGATGCGGGCGCGGTTGTCCAGCAACAGGC
>JANOKY010000628.1:0-1534 GCA_031419635.1 Burkholderiales bacterium
GCCGCTGGCGCTGGCCTTGAACGACGGCGGCGAAATCCAGGCGCCGATGGGCCGGGCCATCATCGGTGGCGTGATCACCTCGACGATTCTGACCCTGGTGGTGGTGCCGGTGCTGTACAGCTACCTGGTGCGCGCCAGGAAGCCCAAGCCTGCGGCACAGGCTGCGGGCGGCGGCGCCATGCCGGCCTCAATGCCCGCTGACCGCGATTGATGGGGCTTGTCGCTTGTCAGCTTCGTGTCTGCTGCGCTGCAATAGAATCGTACGGTTTCATCGCGGGAACATCCAGCTTGGATCGCCATGGCCGACACGACGCAAGACCAAAAACGCCCCGCCTACCGCAACATCCACATTTCCCAGATCGTCAGCTACCGGCTGCCGCCTGCGGGCATCGTGTCGATCCTGCACCGCGTCAGCGGCGTGTTGATGTTCCTGCTGCTGCCGTTCGTGATCTGGCTGTTCGACGTCAGTCTGACGTCTGAAATTTCCTACGAACGCTTCACCAGCACCTTCATGGCCGGCGTCGGCTTCCTGCCCGGCTGGTTCATGAAGCTGGTGGCGCTGGCCCTGATCTGGGCCTACCTGCACCACTTGATTGCCGGCGTGCGCCACCTGTGGATGGACATGACGCACAGCGTCAGCTTGGAGCAGGGGCGGGTCTCGGCCTGGGCCACGCTGGTATCCAGCGGTGTGCTCACCGTGGCGCTGGCGATGAAACTGTTCATCTTCTGAAGGGCCGGGCGATGGACAAGAACTACGGTTCCAAGCGCCTGATCGTCGGCGCGCATTACGGCTTTCGCGACTGGCTGGCGCAGCGCGTCACCGCCGTGTTGATGGCGCTGTTCACGCTGGTGCTGGTAGCGCAACTGCTGTTCGGCGCCAAGCTCGGCTACGAGCGCTGGTCGGCGATCTTCTCGGCGCAGTGGATGAAGACGCTGACCTTCGTGACCATCGTCTCGCTGTTGATCCACGTCTGGATCGGCATGCGCGATGTCTGGATGGATTACGTCAAGCCGGTGGGTATCAAGCTCGCGTTGCAGGTGTTCACGCTGGCCTGGCTGGTGGCATGCGCCGGCTGGGCGGTGCAAGTGTTGTGGAGACTGTGAAGAACATGGCCAGCGTTGTGAAGTCATTGTCCAAACGCAAGTTCGATGTCGTGATCGTCGGCGCCGGTGGCTCGGGCATGCAGGCCTCGCTGCGGCTGGCGCAGGCGGGCCTGAACGTCGCCGTGCTGTCGAAGGTCTTTCCGACGCGCTCGCATACCGTCGCGGCGCAGGGCGGAATCGGCGCCTCGCTCGGCAACATGAGCGAAGACAACTGGCATTACCATTTCTTCGACACCGTCAAGGGCAGCGACTGGTTGGGTGACCAGGACGCGATCGAGTACATGTGCCGCGAAGCGCCCAAGGTGGTCTATGAGCTCGAGCACATGGGCATGCCCTTCGACCGCAACCCCGACGGCACGATCTACCAGCGCCCCTTCGGCGGCCACACCGCCAACTACGGCGAGAAGCCGGTGCAGCGCGCCTGCGCCGC
>JANOKY010000629.1:0-12006 GCA_031419635.1 Burkholderiales bacterium
CGCACGCCGAAGGCCTGGCTCAACTGGGCGGCGATCTCGGGCTGATCGTCGCTGTTCAACTTGGCCAGCTTGAAGCGCCCGGCATAGGCGACTTCGAGTTTTTCCAGTAGCGGGCCGAGCTGCTTGCAGGGCCCGCACCAAGGCGCCCAGATGTCGAGCAGCACCGGCTGCGTCAGCGACGCGTTGATAAGGTCGGCCTCGAAATTGGCGATCGTGATGTCGTTCATAGGTGATCTGGAAGGTTGAGGGTGCCGCCTACAATTCAAGGCTTGTGCAGCAAGCAACCGGAGCGAGCCCTTGAACGAGCCCCGCCCCTTGGTCGGCGTGGTGATGGGCTCGGCCAGCGATTGGCAGACCCTACAACACGCGGCCACCATTCTCGCCGAGTTCGGCATTGCCCATGAATGCCGGGTCGTCTCGGCGCACCGCATGCCCGACGATCTGTTTGCCTATGCCGAGCAGGCGCGCGGCCGCGGCCTGGTTGCGATCATCGCCGGGGCCGGTGGCGCCGCGCACCTGCCGGGCATGCTGGCGGCCAAGACCACCGTGCCGGTGCTCGGCGTGCCTGTTGCCAGCAAGCACTTGAACGGCGTCGATTCGCTGCACTCCATCGTGCAGATGCCCAAGGGCGTGCCGGTGGCCACGTTCGCCATCGGCGACGCCGGTGCCGCCAACGCCGCGCTGTTCGCGGTGGCGATGCTGGCGCGTGACGACGCCGCCCTGCTCGCCAAGCTCGACGCGTACCGCGTCAAGCAAACCGAAGCCGCCCGCGCCATGACCGCAACCCTGAAATGAAACCCATCCTCCCCGGCACCCTCGGTGCCGATGGCCGCCCGACCACCCTGGGTGTGATGGGCGGCGGCCAGTTGGGCCGCATGTTCGTACAGGCCGCGCAGTCGATGGGCTACTTCACGGCGGTGCTCGACCCCGACCCGACCAGCCCGGCCGGCCTGGTGGCGCATTACCACATCGAGGCCGATTACCTTGGCGAGCCGGGCCTGGCGCAGTTGATGCAGCGCAGCTCGGCCATCACCACCGAGTTCGAGAACGTGCCGGCGATGGCGCTGTACACGCTCGGCGCGCACCGGCCGGTGTCGCCGTCGGCCGAAAGCGTGGCACTGTGCCAGGACCGCGCGGTCGAGAAGAAACACTTCACTGAGAGCGGTGTGCCTTGCGCTCCTTTCGCGTTGATCGAGACCGCCGCGCAGCTCGCCGAAGTGCCGGCGACGCTGCTGCCCGGCATCCTGAAAACCGCGCGGCTGGGCTACGACGGCAAGGGCCAGGTGCGCGTGGCCGACCGTGCCGCGCTGGCTGCCGCCTGGGATGATCTCGAGCGCGTGCCCTGCGTGCTCGAGCAGCGCCTGGTGCTGGCGCATGAAATCAGCGTCATCGTCGCGCGCCATGCCGACGGCACCTGCGTGCACCTGCCGGTGCAGCAGAACCTGCACCGCGACGGCATCCTGGCCGTCACCCAGGTGCCCGCGCCCGATGTGGCGCCGGCCGTGCAACAGCAGGCCATCGCTGCGGCAACGAAACTCGCCGCCGCGATGCACTACATCGGCGTGCTCTGTGTCGAGTTCTTCATCCTCGATGACGGCTCCCTGGTGGCCAATGAAATGGCGCCACGGCCGCACAACTCGGGCCACTACAGCCTGGACGCCTGCGACGTGTCGCAGTTCGAGCTGCAGGTGCGCTGCCTGGCCGGCCTGCCGCTGGTGGCGCCGCGCCTGCATTCCGCCGCGGTGATGCTCAACCTGCTCGGTGACCTGTGGTTCGACGCGAAAGCTGAAGCGGGCCGCGAACGCTCGCCGCGCTGGGCCGAAGTGCTGGCGCTGCCCGGCGCGCACCTGCACCTGTACGGCAAGGCCAACGCGCGCCGCGGTCGCAAGATGGGCCACCTGACCCTCACCGCAGCGGACGCCGCCAGCGCCCGCGCGCTGGCCCTGCAAGCGGCGGCGCTGCTGGGCCTGCCCGCTTTCTAGCACGCTGATGTTGCTCATCGGCGCCGACCCGCAGGCCGTCGAGCAGGCCGCCGACCGGCTGGCGGCCGGCGAACTGGTGGCCTTTCCGACCGAGACCGTCTATGGCCTGGGCGCCCGTGCCGACGACGACGCTGCGGTGGCGAAGATCTTTGCCGCCAAGGGCCGGCCGAGCGAGCACCCGCTGATCGTGCATGTCGTTGACGCCGCTGCGGCGCGCCGTTTCGCCAGCGACTGGCCGGCGCTGGCCGAGCGCCTGGCGGCGGCCTTCTGGCCCGGCCCCCTGACGCTGATCGTGCCGCGCGCAGCGGGCTTGGCGGCGGCAGCGGCGGGCGGGCAGGACACGATCGGTCTGCGCTGTCCCTCGCACCCCCTGGCCCATGCCCTGCTGCTGGCCGCCGCGCAGCGCGGCGTGCACGGCGTGGCGGCCCCCAGCGCCAACCGCTTCGGCCGCATCAGCCCGACCACCGCGGCGCATGTGCAGGGCGAATTCGCCGACACCCTGCCGGCGCTCACGGTGCTCGACGGCGGCCCCTGCGCGGTCGGCATCGAATCGGCGATCGTCGATTGCTCGCGCGGCCATCCCGTGCTGCTGCGCCCCGGCAGCCTGGCCCGCGAGGCGCTGGCCGCGGTGGCGGGCATGGCCTTGGCCGAACGCGATGCCGATGCGCCGCGCGCCTCGGGCACGCTGGCCGCCCATTACGCCCCGCGCGCCACGCTGCGGCTGATGCCCACCGCGGCGCTGCGCGATGCGCTGGCCGTCTGGGCCGACGCCCAGGCCACGGCCGTGCCCGCTGCCCGCGCGAAACCAGGCGCCGCCAGGCTGGCGGTATATTCCCGCACCGTGCGCGCGCCCAAAGCCCCTGGCTTGGTGGCGCGCACGATGCCCGACGCGCCGCGCGCGGCGGCCTACGAATTGTTTGCCGTGTTGCGCGAACTCGATGCGCTCGGCGTGGCTCTGATCTGGGTCGAGCAGCCACCCGCCAGCGCCGAATGGGACGGCGTTCGCGACCGCCTGCAACGCGCGGCGGCGGCCTGAACCGGCTGCCACCATGGTCCCCACTTACTGTCTGTCTGATCCGGTTGGAGATTGCATGAGATCCACGTTTTTTGTCCGCTTCGCTGCTCCGCATTGGTTGAGGGCCGCGGCCTGGGTGGGCGCTGCCCTGCTGGCCTCGTGCGGCGGCGGCCAGGTGACGCCGTTCGCGCCGACGCGGGTGCTGGCCTTCGGCGACGAGCTGAGCACGATCGAGGCCGACGGCCGCAAGTACAGCATCAATGCCTTCAAGCAGGTCACGGTGGGCGGCGTGCTCACCGACGACCCGACCACGCTCGACTGCACTCGCAGCCCGCTGTGGATCCAGACCGTGGCCACCAGCTTCACGCTGGCCTTCGACCGCTGCCTGGGCACGGCCACCGCGGCCGGCGGCCAGGTGCTGGCGCGCACCGGCCACAAGGTGGCCGATTTCGCAGCGCAGATCGCCGCGGTGCAGGGCAATGTGCTGGGCGAGAAGGACCTGGCGCTGGTGATGATCGGCGTCAACGACATCCTCGAGCTCTATGGCACTTACCCGGCCACCGGCCGCGACGCGCTGCTGGCCGAAGCGCGCGTGCGCGGCGCGGCGCTCGGCGCGCAGGTCAACCAGCTCGCGCTTCGCGGGCCGGCGGTGGTGGTGGTGACGATTCCCGACATCGGCCTGTCGCCGTTCGCGTTGGGGCAGAACACCAGCACCGGCGACGCCAAGCGCTCGGCGCTGATCTCCGAACTGGTGGCGGCGTTCAACAACCGCATGAGCGTGGAGCTGATCAACGATGGCCGGCTGATCGGCCTGGTCTACGGCGACATCGAGGTGCAGAACGAGGTCAAGTTCCCGACCACCTACGGCCTGACCAACGTGATCGCCCCGGCCTGCAAAGACACTGCGGTGCTGCCGGGCTGCACCTCCGCCACCCTGGTGGATACCGCGACGGCCACGACCTGGCTGTGGGCCGACAAGCTGCTGCTGTCGCCGGCGGGGCAGGCGCGCCTGGGCGTGTTGGCACAGACCCGCGCCCACGGCAATCCGTTCTGACGCTGTAGAGCGGTACGTCCACAACCGCGGGGGTTAACCCGGCTCGGGCCCGCAGGTTGGCGCCCGTATAGTGCTCGACGCATCAGCGCCCGCAGCTTCGTTTTCGGTGGGCGCGACCCCTGTCAAATCTCAAGGAGCACCCCATGGCCTCACGGCGTCAATGGCACTTGTCAGTCCTCTCGGCCATCGTTGGCGCGGCGCTGCTGGCCGCTTGCGGCGGTGGCGATTCCGGGCCGAGCACCACGCGCGTGGTCTCGTTCGGCGACAGCCTGTCGGATCTCGGAACCTACGCGCCGGCAACGTCTTTGGCGGGCACAGGCGCGGCGCCGTTTTTCGGCGGGCGCTTCACCTCCAACACCCACACCGGCTACACCGCGGCCAGTAACTCGAACACTGCGACGATCTGGGTCGAGTGGGTGGCGACAAGGCTGGGCGTGGCGATCACTCAGGCAGCGGTCGGCTTCGCAACGACCAACATTCCCTGCCCGGCCGCGGCCAACCCGGCACTTGCCTCCAGTTGCACGGCCTACGGCCAGGGTGGCTCGCGGGTGACCGACCCCAACGGCATCGGCAAAACGGGCGGCGCGCTGACGGTGCCCGTGGTGACTCAGATGGCCAACTACCTGACGCGCTTCACCAGTTATGGTGCTGGCGACATCGTCTTCGTCTGGGCTGGCAGCAATGACATGTTGATCCAGTTCGGTGCGGTCGCTCAAGGCCTGCCGCCAGCCACGGCCGTGGCCAACATGCAATTGGCGGCCACGCAACTGGCGACGCTGATCAAGGACCAGGTGGTCGCCAAGGGGGCCACACGCGTGGCGGTGATGAACGTGCCCGACGGCTCGATCGCGCCCGCATTCAGCGCGCTGCCTGCGGCCAACAAGGCGCTGCTGACGCAGTTGTCGGCGGAATTCAACAGCACCCTGACTACCAGCCTGGCCGGTGTCGATGTGCGCATGATCGACATCCGCGCTTTCATCGGTGATGCCATCGCCAACCCGGCCAAGTATGCATTCACCAATGCGACCGTCGCCGCTTGCGATCCGGCCAAGATTGCAGGGATCACCGGCGGCCGTGTGACCGATGGCTCGTCGCTGTTCTGCAATGCGGCGTCGGGCCAGCCGTTCAACGGCCTCAAGACGGGCGCCAGCGCCAGCACTTGGCTGTTCGCAGACGGCGTGCACCCGACCAGTGGCGGGCACAAGGCCATCAGCGATTTCGTGATCGGCAAGCTGAAAGAATTCGGCTGGATGCCGATCAACCAGTAAGCGCCACCACGCCCGCCCCCCACCGGCGCCCGAGGGCGCCGGTTTGCTTTCTTCAGCGCGAAACGTCCCGCGCCGGCATCGGCGGCCGGCGCCCGCGGGCGGTGTCGTTGATCGTCCATTGCACCAGCGCATCCAGCGCCGGCTTGGCCGCATTCGCGTTCGGGTGGTTGACGATCGCCACCAACACATAGCGCTTGCCGCTGGCGCCGAGCACGTAGCCGGCCACCCCCGCCACGTCGCGCAGTGAACCCGTCTTCAAGTGGGCCATGCCGGCGCTCGAATGGGCCTTGCGCAAGGTGCCGTCCAGGCCGTTGACCGGCAGCGAGGCCATCAGCTCGGGCATCACCGCGCTGGACCAAGCGGATTGCAGCAGGCGCGCGAGCAGGGCGGCCGACACCCGTGTCTGCCGCGACAGGCCCGAGCCGTTGTCGATGACCACGCCCTGAAGCGATTCAGGCGATTCGCCTTGCCGCTGCGACAGCCACTGCCGCAGCGCCTCGCGGCCGGCCTCGGGTGTGGCGCGCACGGCGCCCGGGCTTTGCAGCGCCAGGGTCAGCAGCAACTGCTGCGCCATCACGTTGTTGCTGTACTTGTTGATGTCGCGCACCACTTCGGCCAGGGCCGGCGACGTCAGCTCGAAGCTGGCCTTCACGCCCTCGGGCGCCGGGCCCTCGAGCACGCTGCCGGCCAGGCGCCCGCCGACGTCACGCCACAGCGTGGCCAGCAGCCGCGCCGCATACAGCTTCGCATCCGGGTAGGCCAGCGGCCACACGCGCTCGCCGCAGGCCGCGGCATAGCTGCCGGCAAAACGCATGCGCTCGCTGTCGCCGGGGGTGGCCTTCAAGGCGCCGCGCCAGTCGTTGCATGGCCCGCCCACGAGCGGCACGCTGGCGTCGACCGGCACGCCTTGCAAGGCCGGCTCGGCCGAGACCACGGCCACACCGCGTGCGGCGTCAGGGGTGAAGGTGTACAGCACGGCGCTGAGGTTGAGCAGCAGTGCCTGCGCGCGCACGTTGTAGGGCCGCAGCGGTTCGTTGTCGAACTCGGCCGTCGAGGCTTCGGCGACCGTGAAGGCGCTCTGGTCGAGCACGATGTCGCCGCGGATCTCCGCCACGCCCATCTGCCGCAGCCGCTGCACCAGCAGCCACAGCCGCTCGAGCGTGAGCTTGGGGTCGCCGCGGCCCTGGATATGCAGGTTGCCTTCGAGCACACCGTTCTGTAGCCGACCATTGAGCCACACCGGCGTCTTCCAGGTGTAGGCCGGGCCGAGCTGGTCGAGGGCGGCGTAGGTGGTCAGCAGCTTGAACAGCGAGGCCGGGTTGACGGCCCTGTGCGCGTTCAGGGTCAGCCGCGTCGGGCCGCTGCCGGCCTCTTGCACCAGCACCGACATGGCGTCGAGCGGCACGCCTTCGCGGCGCAGCGCCTGCTCGACCTCGGGCGCCAGCACCGGCGCGTCGGCGGCGCGCAGCGGCGGCGCGATCAGCAGGGCGCACAGGCCCGCGACCAGCAGTAACAGGCGCGAAGACATCGCCGCCATGATCGCATGCAGGCCGCGACATACACTGACTCCATGAGCCCTGTGACGCCCCTGGCCAACCACCGCCCGCCGCGGCTGCTGGCGCTGGATACGGCCACCGAACGCATCGCCGTGGCCGTTGTCGATGGCGAGCAGCAATGGGCCGCTGACGAGGCCGGCGGCGCGCTGGCCTCGCTGCACTTGCTGCCGCTGATCTATGCCCTGCTCGAACGTGCCGGGCTGGCCCTGGCCGACCTCGACGCCATCGCTTTCGGCCGCGGCCCGGGCGCCTTCACCGGCCTGCGCACCGCCAGCTCGGTGGCGCAGGGCCTGGCGTTCGGTGCCGCGCTGCCGGTGCTGGCGCTGGACAGCCTGGCGCTGGTGGCCGAAGACGCCCACGCGCAGCACAGCAGCGTCGACATCTGGGTGGCGATGGACGCGCGCATGGACGAGGTCTATGCCGCCGCGTACCACCGTGACGCTGACGGCTGGCAGGTGGTGCAGGCGCCCGCGCTGTGGCCGTTGGCGGCGCTCAACGAAGCCTGGCAGCGCGCGCCGCCGGTCTGCGTCGCGGGCTCGGCGCTCGATGCGTTCGGGCCGCGGCTGGTCACGGGCGCGGCGTTGCGCATCGCAGCCACGCTGGACCGGGCTGCCGCACTGGCGCGGCTGGCGCGCGTTGCGTGGCTGCGCGGCGAAGCGGTCGACGCCGCGCTCGCGCTGCCGCTGTACTTGCGCGACAAGGTGGCGTTGACGACGGCCGAGCGTGCGGCTGCCAAGGCTGGCTTATGAGTGCGCTGCTGCAATTCAACCGCGACGCGCCGCAGCGTGAGCCGATGAGCGTCGCCGATCTCGACGCCGTGCTGGCCATCGAACACATCGCCTACGAGTTCCCGTGGACACGCGGCAACTTCATCGATTCCCTGGCCGCCGGCTACACCTCGCAAGTCCTGCGCGATGGCGACGGCACGCTGGCCGCCTACTGCGTGGCGATGGCCGGCGTGCAGGAGACGCACCTGCTGAACCTGACCGTGGCGCCGGCCTGGCAGCACCGCGGCCTGGCGCGCGGGCTGCTCGACGCGCTGGTGGCGCACAGCCGCGGGGTCGGCGCGCACACGCTCTGGCTCGAGGTGCGCGAAAGCAACCAGCGTGCGCGCGACGTCTACCGCCATTACGGCTTCGAGCAGGTTGGTTGGCGCCGCGGCTACTACCCCGCCGCGGCCGGGCGGCGCGAAGACGCCTGCGTGATGCGCCTGCCGCTCGTCGAGGGCCGCGATGCGCTGGAGTGAACGCCAGCGGACGATGCTGCAGGCGATGGGCATACGCCTGTTCGGCCCTGCCGTCGCGCCCACTGCGGCCGAACCACCGGCTGCGCCGCCGCTGCCAGCGCCCGTGCCTGCCGCGCGCGCTGCACCAGCCACCGCCGCGGTCGCCGCAGTGCCCGCCGCCGTGCGGGTCGCATCGCGCCCCGAGATCGCCACGCTCGACTGGCCCGCCTTGCGCGACACGGTGGCCGCCTGCCGCGCCTGCGCGCTGTGCGAATCGCGCCAGCAAACCGTGTTCGGTGTCGGCCACCTGCGTGCGCATTGGCTGATCGTCGGCGAAGCGCCGGGCGAGCAGGAAGACCGACTGGGCGAGCCCTTCGTCGGCGATTCGGGCAAGCTGCTCGATAACATGCTGCGCGCGCTGAACCTGACACGCAGCGAGGCCGGGCCCGAGCGCCAGGTCTACATCGCCAACACGCTGAAGTGCCGGCCGCCGAAGAACCGCAACCCCGACCCGGCCGAGATCGCGCAATGCGCGCCGTTTCTCGAGCGCCAGATCACGCTGGTGCAGCCGCGCATCATCCTGGCGATGGGCCGCTTTGCGGCGCAGGCGCTGCTGGCCAGCGACGAGCCGCTGGGCAAGTTGCGCGGACGCGTGCACCGGTACCGCGGCGTGCCGGTGGTCGTGACCTACCATCCCGCGTACCTGTTGCGCACCCTGGGCGACAAGTCCCGCGCCTGGGAAGACTTGTGCCTGGCGGCCACGGTCGCCGAAAAAACTGACGCATGACCGCCCCTGAAATCGAACGCCGCCGGGCCGAGACCGCGCAGCCCGACTGGCACTCGCTGCCCTCGCCGGTGCTGGAGCTGACCACCGCGGGCGAGGCCACCGCGGTCAACACGGCCTTCAGCGAATTCGCCGGTCTGGCGCCCGAGGCCGCGCGCGGCGCCGGCTGGCGCGCGGCGCTGAGTGCGCAGGTGCTGGCGCCGCTGCTCGAGGCGCTGGCGGCCCAGCGCGACTTCACGCTCCAGCTCGTCCTGCGCCGCGTGGGCGCGGGCGCGGGGCCCGCCTGGGTCGATTGCAGCGCGCGCTGGCTGCCGCTGGCCGAGCGCTACCTGTGCCAGTGGCATGACGTGTCGGCGGCGCGCATGGCCGAGGCCGGGGCGCGCCATCAGGCGCAGCAGTTGCGGCTGGTGGCCAACAACGTGCCGGCGTTGATCGCGCTGTACGCCGCCGACGACTTTCGCTGCCTGTTTGCCAACGCCGGCTACGCGCAGGCCTTCGGCCACAGCGAACAATCGATCCTCGGCCAGACCTTCGAGCAAATCATCGGCACCGAGGCCGCGCGGCTGATCCAGCCGTTCGTCGACGAGGTGCGCAACCACGGCCGGCCGGCGCGCTACGAGCGCCAACTGCAAACCGCCAACGGCACGCAGTGGATCGAGGTCCAGATGGTGCCGCACCTGGGCGACGACGGCAAAGTGCTGGCGGCCTTTGTGCTCGTCAACGACATCACGCGCCACCGCGAGGCCGAGCGCGCGGTGCGCGAGTCCGAAGAGCGGCTGGCCAAGTTCATGCAGGCCAGCGTCGAAGGCATCGTCTTCCACAAGGACGGCGTCATCACCGACGCCAACCCGCCGCTGCTGGCCCTGGTGGGCCACACGCTGGCCGAGATCGTCGGCCGCAAGAACCTCGAATTCATCGCCCCCGAGCAGATCCCCAAGGTGCTAGAAGTGAAGGCCACCGGCGCCGAAACCGCCTACGAGAGCGTGCTGCTGCACAAGGACGGCACGCGCATCGCGGTCGAGTTCATCGTGCGCACGATCGAGCGCGGCGGCGAGAGGCTGCGCATGACGATCGTGCGCGACATCCGCGACCGCGAGGCCGCGCGCTCGCACATCTACCACCTGGCGCACCACGACCCGCTCACCGGGCTGCTCAACCGCATGGCCTTCATGGAGCGGCTGGACGTGCTGATGGCCAGTGGCCGCGCCGGCGACGCCGAAGGCGCGTTGCTGTTCATCGACCTCGACCAGTTCAAGCGCGTCAACGATTCGCTCGGCCACCTGGCCGGCGACGTGCTGCTGCAAACCCTGGCCCAGCGCCTGAAGCAGTTGCTGCGCGGCAGCGACCTGGTGGCGCGCTTCGGCGGCGACGAATTCCTGGTGCTGCTGCCAGGCGCGTTGCCGCTGGCCGATGTGCAGGAAGTGGCCAAGAAAGTGTTGTCCGCGTTCGCGGCGCCGCTGCTGCTCGAGGGGCGGCCGATTTCGGTCACGCCTTCAGTGGGCATCGCGCTGTACCCGCTGCACGCGACGACGCCGGCCGACCTGATCCGCTGCGCCGACGCGGCGATGTACCTGGCCAAACAGCAGGGCCGCGCGACGCAGCGCTGCTACGACCCCGAGCTCGGCCGCCGCGCGATGGCCGCGCTGGAGCTGGAATCGCAACTGACCCAGGCCGTCGCGCGCAGCGAGTTCGTGCTGCACTACCAGCCGCAAGTGCGCGCCAGCGACGGCGCCCTGGTCGGCGCCGAAGCGCTGATCCGCTGGCATCACCCGACGCGCGGCCTGGTCGAGCCCGATCATTTCATCCCGGTGGTCGAGCAGCAGCGGCTGATCGTGCCGATCGGCCAGTGGGTGCTGCGCGAGGCCGTGCGCGCGGCGCGGCGCTGGCGCGAGGCCGGCCGGCCGCTGCCGGTGTCGGTCAACGTCTCGTCGCTGCAGTTCCGCGACGCCGGCTTCGGCGCCAGCGTGGCCCAGGTGCTGCGCGAGGAGGGCCTGGGCGGCGAGTGGCTCGAGCTCGAGATCACCGAGCGCATGCTGATGGACGACGTCGGCGCCGTGTCGGCCACGCTGGCCGACCTGAAGGCGCTGGGCGTGCGCATCGCCATCGACGACTTCGGCACCGGCTACTCGTCGCTCGGGCGCTTGAACCGGCTGCCGATCGACCGCATCAAGATCGATCGCAGCTTCGTGCACGATCTGCCCGACAACGCCGGCCACGCCGCCATCGCCCGCGCGATCGTGATGCTGGCGCGCAGCCTGGGCATGGCCACCATCGCCGAAGGCGTCGAGACCGCAGCGCAGCGCGACTTCCTCGTGGCGCTGGGCTGCGAGGAGCTGCAGGGCCTGCTGTACGGCGCACCGCGGCCCGAGCATCCGTTCGACGCATGACGGGTCAGGCGCGCGGGCCGAGCGCCGGGCCGCTCCCAAGCCGGCCCGCATCCCCCCGGGGGATCGGCCGACGTACTTGTCGGACGAGAGGCTGACATGACTGCGGAGGTGCGGCTGGCCACGGCGCTGGTTTTCGTCACCCCGGCGCTGTGGAGCGTGAACTACCTGGTGGCGCGCTGGGCGCCCGGCGTGATTGCGCCGCACATGCTGGCCCTGGGCCGCTGGGTCGTGGCGGTGCTGATCCTGGGCGCCTTTTGCTGGCGTGAACTCGCGGCCAAGCGGCACCTGATCCGCGCCGAGGCCGGGCAGTTCGTCGTGCTCGGCGCCCTGGGCATGTGGGTCTGCGGCGCTTTCGTCTACATCGGCGGGCGCAGCACGCTGGCCGTCAACATCGGCCTGATCTACGCCGCTGCTCCGGTGCTGATCGCGCTGGCTTCTGCCCTGTGGCTGCACGAGCGTTTCGGTGCGGCGCAGGCGCTCGGTGTGGTGCTGGCGCTGGCCGGCGTGCTGCAGATCCTGTTCATGGGCAACTGGGCCGCCGCGCTACAGCTCGGCATCAACCCGGGCGATCTGTGGGTCGCCGTGGCCGTGCTTTGCTGGACCGCTTATTCGCTGCTGCTGCGCGCCTGGCCCTCGGCCTTCGGCGCGCTGGCGCGGCTGACCCTGATCGCCTGCGGCGGCGTGTTGGTGCTGATCCCGTTCACGCTCTGGGAGGCCGTCTACTGGCTGCCCTCG
>JANOKY010000630.1:0-11871 GCA_031419635.1 Burkholderiales bacterium
GTTCGAGCGCAGCGGCACGTCGCGGCCGAGCAGTTCGGCCAGCCGCGCGGCGACCGGCGCGAGTGAATCTTCCGGCTTGAACGCGCCCTCGGTCGGCCGGCCGAGGTGCGACGTGACCATCACCGCGGCGCCGGCCTCCAGCGCCATGCGTATGCACGGTACCGAGGCGCGGATGCGCGTGTCTTCGGTAATGGCGCCCGCGTCGTCCTGCGGCACGTTGAGGTCGGCGCGGATGAAGACGCGTTGGCCGGTGACCTGGCCGGCGGCGATGAGGTCGGTGAAGCGAAGAACTTTCATGACGTCGATTCTAGAAGTCACCAGCCCAGGCCGAGCCTGAGCCAGAGCAACACCGCCGTGCCGCTGACGATGGTGCCGAGGATGCCGCGGCGCCAGAAGTAGTACGCGCTGGCGACGGCCACGGCGGGCAGGCGCGCGTCGTGCCAGGTGCTGATGAGCTGGCCCTGCGTCAGCACCACCTCGGGAGCGACGACGGCCACCAGCGCGGCCAGCGGGGCGTAGCGCAGGCCTTGCTGCAACCAGTCGGGCAGCGGCAGGTCACGCCCGGGCAGCAGGAAGAAGGCGCGCGTGAGCACGGTGAGCAGCGCCAAGCCGACGATGGCGATGGTGGCTTCGATGAAACTCATGTGAGGTCGTCCTCGGGCAGCACGCGCCGCGGCGTGGTGTGGTCGATCAACAGGCCGATGGCCACGGCCGACGCGATCGCGACCACGATGTTCAACTTCAAGGGCAGCGCGTAAGCGGCGACCGCAGCGCAGGCCGCCACCGCAGCGGCGACCAGGGTGGCGCGGTCGGCGACCTGCGAATACATCAAGCCCATCAGGGCCAGCGTGCCGGCGAAACCCAGGCCCCAGGAGGCCGGAATGCGGTCGGCCAAAAGTATCCCGGCCAGCGACGGCACCTGCCAGGCCGTCCAGTTGGTGACCACGCCACCCCAGAAGTACGGCAGCTGCTCGGGCGCGGGCCGCGGCACGGGGAAGCGGCGCATGAAGATCACGTAGTTCAGATCCGCCGTGAAGTAGCCCATGCGCAGGCGCTGCCAAAAGCGCAGGTGCCCGAAGTACGGCCGCCAGCCGGCACTGAAGACGATGAAGCGCAGGTTGACGCACAGCGCCGTGGCCCACACCACCCAGATCGGTGCGCCGCCAGCCATCAGCGGCAAGACGGCGAGCTGCGCGCTGCCGGCAAAGACGATCAGCGACATCAGCAAAGCCAGCGGCAGCGGCAGGCCGCTTTTGGCCATGGCCACGCCGGTCACCAGGCCCCAGGCGGCGATGCCCAGCGAGACGCCGCTCATCTCGCGCGCGCCGCGGGCAAATTCGGGGTGGCGCCCCTGCGGTGGCGCCGTTTCGGCCGGACTCATGCGGGGCATTGTCGCCGTGGCGACCGGCGCCGCGCGGGGGGCTGCGCGGCGTCAGTCCGCGAGCACGAAGGTGACCTTCAGGATCACCTTGTAGCCGGTGATCTTGCCTTTGTCGACCGTCACTTCCTGGTCTTGGACCCACGCGCCTTTGACGTTCTTCAGGGTCTTGTTGGCGCGCGCCACGCCAATGGTCACGGCGTCGTCAAAGCTCTTTTTGCTGAGGCTGGAAATCTCGGTGATGCGGGCGACGGACATGGTTGACTGCTCCAGTGAACGCGGCGGCGCCGCGGGGCTGTGCAGTGTGGCGCTGCGGCGCGGCAAGTCAAGGCTGGCGCTGGCGCACCGAGCCACTGCCGGCGATGCGCTTGTTGGTGACCACCGCGCCGCCGCCGTAGTCGACATCGCCCGAGCCGGCGATGGCCACGCTGAGGGTCTTTTGCGCCGTGACGCTGGCGTCGCCGCTGCCTGCAATCGTCACGCTGACCTCGCCGGCTGCGAGCTCGCGCGCGCGCAAATCGCCGCTGCCGGCGATCGACACGTCGAGCTTGCCGGCGCGCCCGCTGGCCTGCACGTCGCCGCTGCCGGCGATGCTGACGCTGAGCTGGTCGGTGTCGAGCTGCTGCAGCCTGGCGTCGGACGAGCCCGAGATGCTCAGGCTCAATTGCGGTGTCTTCAGGGCTTCGATGCGGATGTTGCCCGAGCCCGAACTCGACACCGCGCTCAGCTTGATCACGTCGACGCTGACCACCACCGGAGTCTTGGTGCGCACCGACACGCCGGCCTTGAACTGGATGCGCAGCGTGCGCGTGTCGCCGCTGCCTTCAACGATGGTCTGCACCAGTGGCAGCACGTTGTCGTCGGCGCGCACCTGCACGCCTTCGCTGCTGGCCTGGCGCACGACCACATCGATCGAGCCGGGCAGCGCGATCGCCTGAAAGCCGCTGACGGCGCGGGTTTCGCTGAGCGCCTTGCCGCTGCCGGTGGTGGCGGCCAGGGCGGGCCCAGGGGCAAGCAGGGTGGCGGCAGCGATCAGGGCCGCGGCGGGGCGGCGCAACAGCAGCGCGAAACGGGTCATGGTGGGCACCTCCATCGTCGATGAAGGCGCCACGATGCCACGCCAGGCCAACCACGTCGCGTGTGATGCGACAGGCTGCCAGCGGGGCCGATCAAGTGCGCGGCCGCGCGGGCACAGCCACTCAGGACTCGTGCTTCTTGGGCTTGGCCGGTTTCTTCGCCGCGGGCACTTCGGCGACCGGCTCCTCGACCTTGGCCGCCACTTCGGCCGGCGCTGTGGCCTGCGGCGCGACGGCGTCGATCTTGTTCTCGCGCATGTAGTCGTTCATCTCGCGCCAGCCGGCGAACAGCGCGGCCTTGTCGGCACGCTTGTTCAGCGCGAAGCAGTCTTCGATGGCACGGCCGGCGTGGCGGCAGGCGCCACCGACTGCCTTGCCTTCGGCTTCCTTGCGCACGGCCAGCGCCTCGGGCGATTCGCCGCCCGACCACGGGCAACCGGCCAGCAGAGCCAGCGGCAGGAACAGGACGGTCAGGTGATGGGGGCGGGGCATGGCATCGCGAACAAGAGGCTGTGCAGCCCTTATCGGCGCCGCCGCAGCCCAACTTGAATCAACGCGAGGCGAGGAGCGCTGCGACGGGCAGCCGCCGCCCGCCGGGGCGCTGCAGTTCGAGCAGGTCCAGGGCCTGACCATCGCCGCAGGCCACGCGCAATGACTCGCGGCCCATGTCGATGCTGCCAGCCACGGCACCGAAGCCGGCACTCACCTTGGCGCGCCAGAGCTTGACCGTCTGGCCATTGAAGTCGAAGTGGCAGCCAGGCTGCGGGTCGAAGGCGCGCAGCCGGCGCTCGATCTCAGCGGCCGGTTGCGTCCAGTCGATGGCGCCTTCGGCCTTGGCCAGTTTATGCGCGTAACTGGCGCCCTCAGCGGGCTGCGGCGTCGGGCGCAGCGCGCCACGTTCGGCCGCACCCAGGGCCTGCACCACCAGGCTGGCACCGCGCTGCGCCAGGCGCTCGTGCAGGCTGGCGGCGGTGTCATCCGGGCCGATCGCTTCGCGCTCGATCAGGAGCATGGCGCCGGTGTCCAGGCCGGCGTCCATCTGCATGATCGTGATGCCGGTCTCGGTGTCGCCGGCTTCGATGGCGCGTTGGATCGGCGCGGCGCCGCGCCAGCGCGGCAGCAGCGAGGCGTGGATGTTCAGGCAACCCAGCCGAGGCAGTTCGAGCAGCCACGGCGGCAGGATCAGGCCATACGCTGCCACCACCAACACGTCGGGGATGGCTGCCTGCAGCGCCAGGCGCGCTGCCTGCGCGTCGGCGGCAAAGCGGCCATCGAGCTTCAGGCCCTGCGGTTGGAAAACGGGCATGTGGTGTTGGAGCGCGAACTGCTTCACTGCCGAGGCCTGCAGTGCCAGGCCGCGCCCTGCCGGGCGGTCGGGCTGGGTCAGCACCAGCGGCACCGCGAAGCCGGCGGTGTGGATCGCGGCCAGCGCGCTGGCGGCAAAGGCCGGCGTGCCGGCAAAGGCCACCCGCAAGGCGTGCGTCACGGGCGCTGCTGCGCTTCGTCGCGCGTTTTCTTCAGCATCTTGGTCTTGATGCGGTCGCGCTTGAGCGGGCTCAGGTACTCGACGAAGACCTTGCCGAGCAGGTGGTCCATCTCATGCTGAACGCACACCGCTTCCAGGCCCTCGGCCTCGAACTCGCAGGCCTGGCCATCGCGGCCCAGGGCGCGCACGGTGACGCGGGCGTGGCGCGGCACTTTGTCGTAAACCGTCGGCACCGACAGGCAGCCTTCGTCGCCGAAGACCATCACTTCGCTGCGCGCCAGCAGCAGCGGGTTGATCAGCACGCGCGGCTGGTCGCGGCTGTCGGAGGTGTCGATGACGATCACGCACTCGTGCACATCGACCTGGGTGGCGGCCAGGCCCACGCCCTCGGCGTCGTACATCGTGGCCAGCATGTCGTCGACCAGCTTGCGGATGCGCGCGTCGACGCTCGCGACCGGTTTGGCCCGCGTGTGCAGGCGCGGATCGGGGTAACGCAGGATGGTCAGCAGGCTCATGGTTCGTGAAAAGTTGCACACGCCAGCAGGCTCGGGCCCGGCGTGCGCGTCGCACAACAACAGGGTTCGTGAAAGGTGCCACGGCTGGCGATTGCGCGCGGCACTTTCATTGCGATATCAAGGGTTTAGAGGCAGAATCTGCCAAACCGATTGAGCATTTTCGCCGGCTTGCCGATAGGCTGCCGACAGCCTGCTCAAAGACCTCGAAGACCTGACAACGGTACTATTTTCTCATCGCTGCCGGCGCCGGCAGCGGCCCGGGGAGACTCTGTTCATGATCCGAAGCCACGCCTGCCGCCTTGCCACCACCGCCATTGCCAGCAGCCTGCTGCTCGGCATGAGCAGTGTCATCGCAGCCACCTTCCCGGTCACGCCGCAGCAACGCGGCACGGCACAGCAAGTGGCGCAAACCGGCGTGCCGCTGTCCGAACTGGCGCCCAATGCGCCCGACTCGCACACCGTCAAGCGCGGCGACACGCTGTGGGACATCTCGAAGATCTTCCTCAAGAGCCCGTGGCGCTGGCCCGAGCTGTGGGGCATGAACCTAGAGCAGATCCGCAACCCGCACCTGATCTACCCGGGCCAGGTGCTGGTGCTCGACAAATCCGGCGGCCGCGCCCGGCTACGGCTGGCCCAGGGCGGGCCTGACGGTACTGTCAAGCTGAGCCCGCGGGTGCGCGGCGAGGCCATGGGCGACGGCGGCGTGCCGGCGGTGCCGATGCACCTGATCGCGCCGTTTCTCAACGAGGCCGTGGTCTTCAGTGCCGACGAACTCGAACGCGCGCCACGCGTGGTGGCCGCACCCGACGACCGGGTGATGATGGGCCGCGGCGACAAGGCCTATGTGCTGGGCGAGCTCGGCGGCCTGCGCGACTGGCGCATCTTCCGCAAGGCCACGCCGCTGCGCGACCCAACCACCAAAGAGATCCTCGGCTACGAAGCGCACTTCCTCGGCACCGCCGAATACACCCGCGAGGGCGGCAGCACGGCCACAGCCGACGGTAAGGGTTCGCTGGCGGTGCCGGCCACCTTCGAGTTGCTCAGCGTCAAGGAAGAAGTCGGCGTTGGCGATCGGCTGGCCGCCGTGCCGCCGCGCGACTTCAGCAACTTCGCGCCGCACGCCCCGGCCAAGCCGCTCAGCGGCCAGATCGTGGCGGTCTACGGCGAGGCCCTGATCGCCGGCCAGAACCAGGTCGTCTCGATCAACCGCGGCGCGAAGGACGGCGTCGAGCGCGGCCATGTGCTGGCAGTGCTGCGCGATGGCCCGCAGGTCACCGACCGCACGGGCGAGCGGCCGGCGCAGATCAAGCTGCCCGACGAACGCCACGGCTTGCTGTTCGTGTTCCGCGTCTTCGACCGCGTCTCCTACGGCCTGGTGCTGCAGGTGCAGCAGCCGGTGACTGCCGGCGACCGCTTCACCCAGCCCTGACGCTCGGCGCTGCCGGCCTGCCCGATGGCCCGGCCTGACGATCTGGCCGCCTGGCTGCGCTTGCTGGGCACGCTCGGCATCGGCCGCGACAGCGCCCGCCGCCTGCTGGCGGCCTGTGGCTCACCCGAAGCTGTGTTCGCCGCCCGGCCGGCAACCTTGAACACGCTGCTCGGCGCACCGCTGGCCAGCGCCTTGACGGTGCCGCCCGAACGCCACGACGAACAGCTCGCGGCCACGCTGGCTTGGCTCGACGCCGATGCCACGCACCATGTGCTGACCCTGGGCGAGCCGGCCTACCCGGCGCTGCTGCTCGAAACCGCCGATCCGCCGCTGCTGCTGTATGCGCAGGGCCGGCTCGAGCTGCTCGGCGCACCGGCGCTGGCCATCGTCGGCAGCCGCAACCCGAGCGCGCAAGGCCTGGACAACGCACGCGCCTTCGCCCGGCACCTGAGCCAGGCGGGGCTGACGATCATTTCCGGCATGGCCCTGGGCATCGACGGCGCGGCGCATGACGGCGGCCTGGCCGGCCGCGGCAGCACGGTCGCTGTCGTCGGCACCGGGCTGGACCGCATCTACCCGGCGCGCCACAAGGCGCTGGCACACCGCATCGCCGAGCACGGCCTGCTGTTGTCGGAATTCGCGCTCGGCATGCCGCCGCTGGCGGAAAACTTCCCGCAGCGCAACCGGCTGATCGCCGGGCTGTCGCGCGGCACCCTGGTGGTCGAAGCCGCTCTGCCATCGGGCTCGCTGATCACCGCGCGCCAGGCGCTCGAGGCCGGGCGCGAGGTGTTCGCGATTCCGGGTTCGATCCATTCGCCGCAATCGCGCGGCTGTCATGCGCTGATCAAGCAGGGTGCGAAGTTGGTCGACTCGGCCGACGACATCCTGGGCGAGCTGAACTGGGCACCGGGCGCCGTCTCGGCAGCAGCGGTCAACACGGAAC
Organism: Burkholderiales bacterium; assembly: GCA_031419635.1. Lineage (GTDB taxonomy): Bacteria > Pseudomonadota > Gammaproteobacteria > Burkholderiales > Burkholderiaceae_C > CADEEN01. The sequence continues at coordinate 6,828 of JANOKY010000630.1, forward strand.
CGGCCGCTGACGACGCGCTGTTGACCGCCCTCGGCCACGACCCGGTCACACTCGATGCGCTGCTCGCCCGCACCGGCGAAAGCGCGGCCACGCTCAATGTGCGCTTGCTCGAGCTCGAACTCGACGGCCGCGTGGCGCGCCTGCCCGGTGGCCTGTACCAGCGCCGCGGCAACGGCTGAGGCGCGAGCCCGCGGTCCGGCGAAGACCGCTGCGGTATAGTGTTTTCATGTTCGACGTGCTGGTGTATTTGTACGAAAACTACTGGCGCCCCGACGCCTGCCCCGACCATGCGCAGTTGACGCGCAAGTTGTCGGCGGTGGGGTTCGAAAGCGACGAGATCCAGGAAGCCTTGTCCTGGCTCGACGGCCTGGCCAGCACCGCCGAGGCCTACAGCGGCCAGCAGAGCGCCGACGCGATGCGCGTCTACACGCCGGCCGAGCAGGAACAGCTTGGCGAAGAGTCGATCGGTTTCGTCAGCTTCCTCGAATCGGCCGGCGTGCTGCCGCCGCCGATGCGCGAGATGGTCATCGACCGCGCCACCGCCATCGGCGCCAACCCGATCGACCTCGACGACCTGAAAGTCATCGTGCTAATGGTCTTCTGGAGCCTGGGCGAAGAGCCCGACGCGTTGATCCTCGACGAACTCTTCGTCGCGCCGGAGGACCGATTGATTCACTGACGGACATCGAGCGGCAAGCGCACAAAGAAGAAGGGCCAAAGGCCCCCGCCAGCAAGGGCTGAAGGCCCGCTTCTCAATTTAAAAGTCTTGCGGGATCGTTGTCGAGCTTGGCCAAGGCCGTTCGCGTGGCCTTCACCGTCAGCGCCTCGTCCTGCGCCGGCAACAGCAACCCGGCCTGCAGATAAGACGCCAGGCGGTGCTGCTCGAACAACAGGCAGCGCCCGCTGGCGGTGACGAACAGCGACAGGTGCCGGCGCATGCCCTGCCAGGCCAGTTGCACGCCTTCGTTGCGGTCGTTGTACTCGAGCATGTACCAGCTACCGACCTGCAGCTCGCGAGCCCACGACAGCATGGCCGGTGTCGGCATCGAACCGCCCTCGCCGACGACTTCGAGGTCACCGCTGTCGTCGCCCGAGATGTCGAGCATCAGCGTCTGGTCGAGCTGCACGTCGCTGGCGTCGGGCAGCAGTTCTTCCAGCGCTTCGAGCCGCTCACGCAACTCTTCGAAGCGTTCGGGCGGGATCGCGGCGGCCTTGGCGCTGAACGCCGCGGCCAGCGAATCGTTGAGTGAACGCACATGCTCGTCGCGCTTGGGCGCCGAGACGCCGGCCGACTCCATGCCGTCGCGCAGTTGCTTCAACAACGGTGGCAGGCGGCGGATGACATCGGCACGCTCTTCGCGCGAGACCTTGGCCCCCGCCGACCAGATCAGGTCAGTGGCGGCCTTGCGCATGGCCTTGGTGATTTCGCTCTGCACGCCATTGCGCACCGCCGACATCGCCAGCACGTCGGCCCAGACCTGGAACAGGAACTGGCGCACCCCTTCCTGCACCGGCACCTCATTGAGCATCTTGCGCAGTTCGATGGTGTACTGGATCGCCAGCGTCTCGCGCTGCTCGACCTGCTGGGCCAGCGAGACGCCGCGCTTGGTGACCTCGTTCTCGCTCTTGAAGTAATGCTCGAGGAAACGCTCGAACTCGGTCAGCACGGTCTGGAACACGCGCCGGCCGGTGTCGGGGTAGGCCTCGACGACCTGGACCACGCGCTTGATCTCTCCTTCGAGCGCATCACCCACCGCACTGGCCGAGGCATCGAAGCCCATCACGCAGGCGCCCATGCGGTCGATCAGCCGGCGCGCCGGGTGGTCGATGGTGGCAAAGAAATCCGGCTCGCCCACGGCCACGCGCAACACCGGCATCTGTAGCCGCGCAAACCAGACCCGCACCGCCGACGGGATGCGCTCTTCGGTCAGGATGCTCTGGAACAGCAGGGCGACGATTTCGATCGTGGCGCGCTCGACCGGCGTTTCGGCGGCGCGCTTCAGCGCCTGCTTGCGCAGGTTCAGCTCTTCGAGCAGTTGCGGCGACACCGTGGCCGTGGCCGAGCCGGCGTCGTTGCGCTCGATGCGCCGTTGCACGCCCAATTGGGCCTGGCCGATGGCCGCGGCCAGCGCCGGCGACACCGTGCGCGCGTGGCCGGCGCGCGCAGTTTCGGCAAACGCCGGCACCTGGCGCTCGATCATGCGGTTCAGCCGCGACAGCACGGCCATCGCGTTGTCGCCGCCGGGCCCGTGAACGTCGGCGCCGCCCGCGCCCGAGCGCGTCATCATCCGTGTTTCGTCGCTCACCAGGCCGGCATAGCCGGTGGTGGCGCCGCCCTTGGAGCGCCGGATTAGCGGACGCAGATCGATGTCGGGCAGCACCCGCTGCGACACCAGCCAACTGTTGGCCTCGTGGTAAGCCTCCTGCACCATCAGACCGAACTCTTCGTGCAGCACCGGCTGCAGGTCGCGCAGGCCGTTGTCGTCCAGACCGGTCTCGGTCCAGGCTTGCATCACGATGCGCGCCAGCACATGGGTGCGCAACAGATCGTGCGGGTCGAGTTCTTCGCGGCGCTCGAGCAGGGCCACGCGGGTGCGAAGGTCGTTGAACTCCCAACTGGCGCGGTCCATGATCGCCAGCGCCAGGCGCGAAGTGATGATCTCGCGTTCGATGGTTTCGTCGTCGACCAGCGACAGCTTCTTCGTCGGCGCGCCGCTGAGGTCGCCCGCGCGCGACGCCGGCACGCCTTGGCGCAGCGCTTCCTGCAAAGCCGCGACGATGCCCTGGTGCCAGGTCACGCCCTGCCGCTTGAGCGCCACCGCCAAGTCGCGCAGGCGGCCGACGATGCCGGGGTCGGCCGCGGCCGAGGTGGCTCGCTCCGGTGCCACCGCCCAAGCCACCACCGCGTTGACCAGCGGCGGCAGGCCCTTGACCAGCTCTTCCGTGTAGAGGCGGCGTGCCTGGTGGGCCAGGCTGGCTTGATCGCCGACGGTCGCCATGGGGATCGGTGGAGCCTTGATTGCAGAGGGTGCGGGGACTCTACACCAGCGCCTGCAAGATCAGACCACCGCGCCGGCGTTGGGATCGTTCGGGTCGCCGTCCTTTGCGGACAGTTTCACGAGGTCTTCGCGCTTGACGCCCAGCCACATCACGATCGCTGCGGCCACGAACACGGAAGAGTAGACGCCGAACAGGATGCCGATGGTCAGCGCAAGCGCAAAGTAGTGCAGCGTCGGGCCGCCGAAGACCAGCATCGACACCACCATCATCAGCGTGCTGCCGTGCGTGATGATGGTGCGGCTGATGGTGCTGGTGATGGCGTGGTCGATGACCTCGCGGGTGTTGAGTTTCCTGAACTTGCGGAAGGCCTCGCGCACCCGGTCGAAGATCACCACCGACTCGTTGACCGAGTAGCCCAACACCGCCAGCACCGCGGCCAATACCGCCAGCGAGAACTCCCACTGGAAGTACGCGAAGAAGCCCAAGATGATGACCACGTCGTGCAGGTTGGCGACGATGCCGGCGACCGAGAACTTCCACTCGAAGCGGAACGCCAGGTACAGCATGATGCCGACGATGGTCACGGCCAGCGCCTTGACCCCGTCCCACTTCAGCTCTTCGCCGACCGAGGGGCCGACGAATTCGGTGCGCGACAGCTTCAGCGGCTCCGCACCTGCGGCGGTCGAGCACGACGGCCGGCTGACCTGCTCGCCCTGCGGCGTGGTGTATTGCTTGGTCGCCACCGTGCCCGACTCGGCCTTGCACAGCGCCTCGAAGACGCGCGCGGCGACCTCGCTCTGCTTGGCGTCGCCGCGCAAGGGCAGCCGGATCAGCACGTCGTGCGAGGTGCCGAAATTCTGCACCTGCACGTCGCCCAGGCCGAGACTGTCGACCGCGGCTCGCGTCTTGCCGAGGTCGGCGGCGGCGGCGTAGGAGACCTCGGTGACCGTGCCGCCGGTGAATTCGATCGAAAGGTGCAGGCCGCGCGTGGCCAGGAAGAACACCGCGGCCAGGAAGGTGACGAGCGAGATCACGTTGAGCACCAGCGCGTGGCGCATGAACGGGATGTCGCGGCGGATGCGGAAGAACTCCATCTCAGTCTCCCTGCGCTTCGGTGGCCGGCTTGGCGGCACCATTGGGCCGCCAGACCTGGCCGATCGACACGCCCTTCAATTTCTTCTGTCGGCCGTACCAGAGGTTCACGAGTCCGCGCGAGAACACCACCGCCGAGAACATCGAGGTCAGGATGCCCAGGCAATGCACCACCGCGAAACCGCGCACCGGGCCCGAGCCGAAAATCAGCAGCGCCAGGCCGGCGATCAGGGTGGTGATGTTGGAGTCCAGGATCGTGCCCCAGGCGCGCTCGTAGCCGGTGGCGATCGCCGTCTGCGGGGCAGCGCCGCCGCGCAACTCTTCACGCACGCGCTCGTTGATCAACACGTTGGAGTCGATGGCCATGCCCAGCGCCAGCGCGATGGCGGCGATGCCCGGCAGCGTCAGCGTGGCCTGCAGCATCGACAGCACCGCGATCAACAGCAGCAGGTTGAAGGCCAGCGCGATGGTCGAGAAGACGCCGAACAGCAGGTAGTACAGGCACATGAACACGGCAATGGCCGAGAAGCCGTAGATCACGCTGTTGAAACCGAGCTTGATGTTCTCCGCGCCCAGGCTCGGGCCGATGGTGCGCTCTTCGATGATCTCCATCGGCGCGGCCAGCGAGCCGGCGCGCAGCAGCAGTGCGGTGTCGGCGGCCTCAACGCTGGTCATGCTGCCGCTGATCTGGAAGCGGGCGCCCAGCTCGCTGTTGATGCGCGGCGCGGTGACCACTTCGCCCTTGCCCTTTTCGAACAGCAGGATCGCCATGCGCTTGCCGACGTTGTCGCGCGAAACGTCGCGCATGATGCGCGCGCCCTTGGCATCGACCGTCAGGTGCACCGCCGGCTTGTTGCCGTCCTGGCCGTCGAAGCCGGGCTGCGCGTCGGTCAGGCTCTCGCCGGTCAGGATCACCTGCCGCTTGACGATCACCGGCGAGCCGCCGCGCTCG
>JANOKY010000631.1:0-3608 GCA_031419635.1 Burkholderiales bacterium
CGCCAGACGCGCCATCAGGCAATGCCAACGTCTGGTTCGATTCGTCGCTCGATTTGGAGCGCGGCCTCGATGTGGTCGAACTGTCGATCGACCTGCTGTTGAGCGACTTGCAGGAACCGGCTCGGGCGCCGCCGGCTCTGGCATTGAAAGCGCTCTGAGCGTCAATCGAGGCCATCGATTGGACTCCGGCGCGAACCAAGCAGCGACCGATCCGCGGGTCCGCGCTCAGGCGACGAAGGCCTTGACGAAGTCGAGCGCGGAAACGACGCCGCGGATGGCGCCGCCTTCGGTCACCACGACATGGTGAATGCGATGTTCGACCATCAGGCGCGCCACGTCGCCCACAGCGGTGTCGGGTGCCACGGTGATGGGCCGGTAGGTGCAGAGCTGCCATGCGGCCGTGGTTGCCGGGTCGCGCTGGTCGAGATGGAAACGCACCAGGTCGGCATCGCTGATGACGCCCATCAGTTCGTCGGCATCCCCGAGCACCGGCGCCCAGGACAGGCCTTCGCGGTTCAGAAAGGCCTCGATGGTCGCGATCGAATCGTCGGCGGCGATGGCCTTGGTGTGCACCTGCATCAGCTTGGAGATCGGTTCATTTTTCATCACGAATTTTCCCAAGGAAGACGGCCGAGCCGCGTCGGGGGCATGGACGTCCTGGGTGAAGTTGATCGCTCGGACGGGCTCCTGGCGATCACCCGTTACGCCGCCTCGGCCACTGCCGCCTGCGCAGCCGCCAGCCGCGCAATCGGCACCCGGAACGGCGAGCAGCTCACGTAGTCGAGCCCGGCACGGTGGAAGAAGGCCACCGAGGCCGGGTCGCCGCCATGTTCACCGCAAACGCCAACCTCGATACCGGGCCGCACCGAGCGTCCCTTCTCGACAGCCATCGCGACGAGCAGGCCCACGCCTTTCTGGTCGATCGAGCGGAAGGGGTCATGTTCATAGATGCCTTTTTGCAGGTACTCGGGCAGGAACTTGCCGGCGTCGTCGCGCGAGAAACCCATCGTCATCTGCGTCAGGTCATTGGTGCCGAAGGAGAAGAACTCGGCCTGCTTGGCGATGCTCTCGGCCACCAGCGCGGCGCGCGGCGTCTCGATCATCGTGCCGAGCAGGTAGGGCAGGGCCTGGCCGCGTTCGGCGAACACCTGCGCGGCGGTGGCTCGGATCACCGCGGCCTGGGCATTGAACTCGCGCACCGTGCTCACCAGCGGCACCATGATCTCGCACCTGACGTCGATGCCCTGGGCCAGCATGTTCAGGCCGGCTTCGAAGACGGCGCGGGCCTGCATCTCGGTGATCTCGGGGAAGCTGATGCCCAGGCGGCAGCCGCGGTGCCCGAGCATCGGGTTGAACTCGTGCAGATCCTCCACCCGCATCCTGATCTTGCCCGGCGAGACCTTCATCTGAGCGGCCATCACGCGCTGCCCGGCTTCGTCGTGCGGCACGAACTCGTGCAGCGGCGGGTCGAGCAGGCGGATCGTCACCGGCAACCCGCTCATCTCGCGGAACAGGCCCTCGAAGTCGCCACGCTGCATCGGCAACAGCTTGGCCAGTGCCTTGCGGCGCCCAGCCACATCGTCGGCCAGGATCATCTCGCGCACCGCGTTGATGCGCTCGCCCTCGAAGAACATGTGTTCGGTGCGGGCCAGGCCGATGCCGGTGGCGCCGAACTTGCGTGCCATGGTGGCCTCTTCCGGCGTGTCGGCATTGGCGCGCACCTCGAGTCGCTTGTAGCGGTCGGCCAGGGCCATCAGCGCGCCGAAGTCGCCGCTGAGTTCGGCGTCCTTGGTGGCAACCTGGCCTGCGAAGACCTCGCCGGTGGAGCCGTTGAGCGAGATCCAGTCGCCTTGCGCGAAGCTCGCATCGCCGATCGTCATCGTGCGCGCCTTGGGATCGACATGCACCGCGCCGGCACCGGACACACAACACTTGCCCATGCCGCGCGCCACCACGGCGGCGTGCGAGGTCATGCCGCCGCGCGCGGTCAGGATGCCCTTGGCCACACTCATGCCGCGCAGGTCTTCGGGGGAGGTTTCCTGGCGCACCAGGATCACGGCCTTGCCCTGCTTGGCCCATTCCTCGGCTTCGTCGGCAAAGAACACCAGCTGGCCGCTGGCGGCACCCGGCGACGCCGGAAGGCCACGCGCGATCACCGCCGACGCCTCGAGGGCGGTGGGATCGAAAATCGGGTGCAGCAGGTCGTTCAGGCGGTCGGGGGCCACGCGCAGCAACGCGGTCTTCTCATCGATCATGCCCTGCTGCAGCATCTCCATCGCGATGCGCACCATCGCCGCCCCGGTGCGCTTGCCGTTGCGCGTCTGTAGCATCCAGAGCTTGCCTTGCTGGATCGTGAACTCCAGATCTTGCATGTCCTTGAAGTGGTTCTCCAGTGTGGTCTCGGCATGCAGCAATTGCTGGTACATCTTCGGCATCAGTTCTTCCAGCGACGGGTACTTGCTGCGCCGCTCGTCTTCGTCGACCAGCGCCAGTTGGGCCCAACGCCGCGAGCCCACCAGCGACACCTGCTGAGGCGTGCGAATGCCGGCCACCACGTCTTCACCCTGCGCATTGACGAGAAACTCGCCGTTGAAGAGATCCTCGCCGGTCCCCGCATCACGCGTGAAGGCCACGCCGGTGGCGCTGCTGTCGCCCAGGTTGCCGAACACCATGGCCTGCACGTTCACCGCCGTGCCCCACGACAGCGGAATGTCGTTGAGCTCGCGATAGACGCAGGCGCGGTCGTTGTTCCAGCTCTCGAACACGGCCACCACCGCACCCCAGAGTTGCTGCCAGGGGTCGGTGGGAAAGTCGCGCCCGATGCGCGCGCGGATCAGGCCCTTGAAGCGCGTCACCAGCTCTTTCAGGTCGGCGGTGTCGAGCTCGGTGTCCAGCAAAACGCCCTTCTTCTCCTTGACCATGTCGATGATCACTTCGAACGGGTCGTGGTCCTCCTTGGACATGGGCTTCAGACCCATCACCACGTCGCCATACATCTGCACGAAGCGCCGGTACGAGTCCCAGGCGAAGCGCTCGTTACCGGCCTTCGTGGCCAGGCCGAGCACGGCCTCGTCGTTCAGGCCCAGATTGAGGATCGTGTCCATCATGCCCGGCATCGAGGCGCGTGCGCCCGAGCGCACCGACAGCAGCAACGGGTCGGCCGGATTGCCGAAGGTCTTGCCCATCTCCTGCTCGACGAAGGCGACGCCTTCCAGCACTTCGGCACGGATCAACTCGAGCGCGTGGTCTTTGCCGCGTTCGGTGAACTCCGTGCAGGCCTGGGTGCTGATGGTGAAGCCTGAGGGCACGGTGATGCCCAGGCGGCACATTTCAGCCAGGTTGGCGCCCTTGCCGCCAAGCAGGTTCTTCATCGCCGCGGCGCCCTCGGTGCGCGTGCTACCGAAGCGATAGACGTACTGGGTGTCAGTGCTCATGGCATGCTCGCTCGGGCGGATGGAATCAGTATCCATCGTCGCGCAAGCGGCAACTCCCGGACTTGATACGACTCAAGCCGCGCGGGAGCTTTCAGACAGTGTGTATTGGCGGAGGGAGCGTCTGTCAAGTCCCGCGGCAGTGTTGGCCCCGCAGCCCGCAAGGGTTTGTTCCCC
>JANOKY010000632.1:0-2140 GCA_031419635.1 Burkholderiales bacterium
GCGGCGATCGGCGCGTCGGGCAATTCAAGCTCGGTGGCGACCGCAATCGCCGCCAGCGCGTTCAGTACGTTGTGCTCGCCGGGCAGGTTCAGCGTGATCGCCAGCGGCGGCAACAGCGTGCCGTTGCGGCGCTCGCAAACAAAGCGCATCTGGCCGCCGGGCAGCGCCTGCGCCTGCGTCGCGCGCACCTGGTTGTCGGCACCGAAGCCATAGGCGACAACGGGGCGCGAGACCATCGGCAGGATCGAGCGCACGCCCGCGTCGTCGCCGCAGACAATGGCCGCGCCGTAGAACGGCATGCGGTGCAGGAAGTCGACGAAGGCCGCCTTCAGCCGCGCGTAGTCGTGGCCGTAGGTCTCCATGTGGTCGGCGTCGATGTTGGTCACCACCGACAGCACGGGGGTCAGGTTGAGGAACGAGGCGTCGCTCTCGTCGGCCTCGACCACGATGTAATCGCCTGAGCCGAGGCGCGAATTGGCACCGGCGCTGTTCAGGCGCCCGCCGATGACGAAGGTCGGGTCAACGCCGGCCTCGGCCAGCACGCTGGCCACGAGCGAGGTGGTGGTCGTCTTGCCATGTGTGCCGGCGATGGCGATGCCTTGCTTCAAGCGCATCAGCTCGGCCAGCATTGCCGCGCGCGGCACCACCGGCACGCGCGCGGCGCGGGCCGCGATCACTTCCGGGTTGCCACCGGTGACGGCCGTGGAAGTCACCACCGCCCCGGCGCCCTTGATGTGCTTGGCGTCGTGGCCGACGAAGACGCGGATGCCGAGCTGGCCCAGGCGCTTCAAGGTCGGGCTGTCGCTCTGGTCCGAGCCCGACACGGTGTAGCCCAGGTTGTGCAGGATCTCGGCGATGCCGCTCATGCCCGAGCCGCCGACGCCGACGAAGTGGATGTGCTTGATGGCGTGTTTCATGCTCGCTGCACCAGCCTTTCGATCTCATCGGCCACCCGCGCCGCGGCGCGCGGGCGGGCCAGCGCATGCGCCTTTTCGGCCATCGCCTGCAACGCGGCGCGGTCCAGCCCTTGCAGCAATTCGGCCAGCTTGTGCGCCGTCAATTCGGCCTGCGGCAGGTGGATCGCCGCGCCGTACTGGGCCATGAACTGGGCGTTGTCGCGCTGGTGCGCGGTGGTGCTGACGACCAGCGGCACCAGCACCGCCGGCACACCACCGGCGCACAGCTCGCTGACCGTCACCGCGCCGGCGCGGCAGACGATCACATCGCAAGCCGCCAGCCGCTCGGCCATGTTCTCGATGAAGGCCAACACCTCGACGCCCTCGCTCACGCCCGCCGCCGCGTAGGCGTCGCGCACGCCATCGCGCTGTAGCGCGCCGGTCTGATGCACCACCTGCGGACGCTGCGCCGGATCGATCAGCGCCAGCGCTTGCGGCAGGGTGTCGTTGAGCACCTTGGCACCCAGGCTGCCGCCGACCACCAGCACCTGCAGCGGCCCGCTGCGCCCGGCGTAGCGCTCGGCCGGCACGGGCATCGCCTCGATCTCCTCGCGCACCGGGTTGCCGGTGACCACCGCGCGCTTGTGCGTGGTGGCCGCCGCGCCGTCGAAGCCGAAGGCGATGCGGTCGGCCACCGCCAGCAGGGCCTTGTTCGACAGCAGCAGCGAGGCATCGGCGTTGACCAGCAGCAGCGGCTTGCCGAGCAGCGCGGCCATCAGCCCGCCGGGAAAGCAGACATAGCCGCCCATGCCGAGCACCACGTCGGCACTGCGTTTCTTCAGCAGCGCCAGGCATTCCCAAAACGATTTGATGAGGCGCAGGCCGCCGGTCAGGGTGTGCATCGGGCCCTTGCCGCGCAGGCCGCTGAAGCCGATGGCGTCGAGCGCGATGCCGGCCGCGGGCACCAGGCGGTTTTCCATCCCTTGTTGGGTGCCGAGCCAACTGACGGTCCAGCCGCGCGACTGCATCTCTTTCGCGACCGCCAAGCCGGGAATGATGTGCCCACCGGTGCCTGCGGCCATGATGACCAAGTGACTCATCAAGACCGGCCCCCACGCATCAACGAGCGGTTCTCGATATCGATCCGCACCACGATCGCCAGCGAAACCAGGTTCATCAGGATCGCCGAGCCGCCATAGCTCATCAACGGCAAGGTCAGCCCCTTCGTCGGCAAGACACCCAGA
>JANOKY010000633.1:0-7587 GCA_031419635.1 Burkholderiales bacterium
CAGGGGCCCCTTCGTGGCCCTCGGGATGTGGGCCGGCTTGGGAGCGGCCCGGCGTTCGGCCTCCTCGCGCCGCCCGATCAGCCATTGCGCCAGTGCCGCCAGGCGCGCTGCGGCCGTCTTCGGCGAGCTGCCGTGGTAGCCGGTGACGGGCGCGGCCAGCAGGGCCAGCTCACCCAGCCGCGCTTCGGTCAGCCGCGTACTGCGGCCGGCCCAGGCGATCACGGCTGCCTGCTCGGGCCGGGTCATCGCGCGCAGCGGCGGCGCCGGGTCGGCGGCGGGCAGGGCGCCGTGCAACTTGGGCCGTTGCACATGCACGACCAGGGTGCCGGCGGCCAGGTCGCCGATGCGCTTGAAGTCGGGCCTCCAGAGCATCGCGATGACGCCGAAGCCATAGCCCAGCGGCAGGAAATCGGCCGCGCGCAGCAGGTTGCGCAACAGCGAGGCGGCCGGCGTGATCGGCAGGCCCGAGTCCATCACCACGCGCAGGCCCAGCGCGCGCTTGCCTGGTGTGGCACCGGCCAGGGTCAGCTCGAACACCACCGGGTAGAACCACTCGAGCGCGAAGGCCAGCAGCAGGCCCAGGCCCATGCCGAAGCGTCCGAGTTGGGCCAGCACCACCGAGGCAGTGATCCAGATCGCGCCGCGGATGAGGAAGTCCACGCCGTACGCCAGGCAGCGCGGCACCACGCCGGCCGGGCGCAGCGCCAGTGCGATGCCTTCGGGCGTTTCGGCGGTGGTCAGGGTGTCCAGCGGCATCGTTGTGCGGGTGTCGATGTCGATGGCGGCCGCACGCGGCGGCCGAGCGCGCGATCAGGCTTTGACGACGACGGTGTCGGCAATGTTGTCGTGCAGGCACTGGCGCGAATCGCGAAAGATCAGCAGCGAGTCGATCAGGCCGTACAGGCCACCGACGAAGGGCACCAGGCCGATCAGGTAGCCGATGCCGTAGCGGCCACCGAGCAAACGCGCCAGGCTGGCGCGCTCGCCGTCGGGCCGCACGATGCGCAGGCCGAGCAGCTTCTTGCCCAGGGTCTGGCCCTGGTTGGCGAGCAGGTAGGCATTGACGGCCGCGAAGGCGATGAAGCCGAGCACGAGATTGGTGAGCAGCATGCGGAACATGCCGGCAGCGGCGTCGGGCGCGAACACGTTCCACGGCGTGACCAGGCCGATCAGCCACAGCACGGCGCCCAGGATCAGGCCGTCGATCAGTGCCGCGCCCAGCCGGGTGCCGCGGCCCGCGAGTTCCATGCCGTCGCCTGCGATGTCGGCCACTTCGGCCTGCGGGGGTGCAAAGCGGCCACTGCCGCTGCCCGTGCTTTGATCCATTCGGCTCTCCCTGGGGTTGCAAATTGTGCTGATGATCGTAGCCCAGCGCTCGGGCATGCCTGGGCAGGGAAAACCAATGCGGGTCAGGGCGTGGCCGGCTGCTCGGGGGCCTCGGGCGCATCGCCGTCGCCGAAGCAGCCCTGGTAGGTGAACAGCAGCGAGACGTAGAACGCGGTCGAGAACATCAGCCCGGCCGGCACTGCCGCCAGCGAAACGAGCTGCGGCGCGCCGATCAGCGCAAACAGGCCGCCGGCAACGATGCCGAAGACAACGATGGTGACGGTCCAGGCCAGGCCGTAGACGAGGAAGGCGGCGCGGTTGCGCCAGCAGGCCAGGGTGCTCGAAAACAAGGCCTGGCCGACGCCCTGGCCCTGCCACCAGACGAGGGCCGGTGCGTGCCAGTACGGAATCGACAGCAGCGCCGTGCCGCCCAGGCGCAAGAACAGGCCCTGGCGCAAGCCGCTATCGCCCAGCAACGCTTCAAATTCCTTTTGCTTGGCGGCGTCGCGGGTGCTCGCCATCAGGATCTGCAGCCGCTCGAAGGCGCCGCCGTCGAGCGCGTCGCTGGCCAGCATCACCGCGGCCGTGGTGACCGCATACAGGCCGCACAGCCACAGCAGTTGTTTGCGCCGCGACCGGGCATCGGCGTCGCCGCCGCGCAGCGGCTCGAGCATCTGCCCGGCATGCACCGCGCCGCCGGCCAGCGCCGAGCGCGAGGCGATCATGAAACCCAGGCCGAGCAGCGGCAAGGCCATCAGCAGCAGCAGCGCGCCGATGTAAGGCAGCACGAGCAAGACCAGCGCGGCGAACAGGAACAAGGCGAACAGGGCCGAGAAGGCGATCGGCTTTTTCAGGAACAACGCGAAGGCGCGGCTGACCCAGGTGGCGCCGTCGCGTGCGCTGGCATTGAGCAGGCGAAAGCTCATCAGGCTTCGGGGTGCCAGGGCTGCGCCAGACGCGCGCACAGCACGCGCTCGATATGCAGCGGGTCATGGGCCTGCAACATCGAGGCGTCGCGAGGCAGGTGCAAGTCCCACAGCCGCGACAACCAGAAGCGAAAGGCGGCGGCGCGCAGCAGCGCGGGCATCAGCCGGCGCTCGTTGGAAGTGAGCGGGCGCACGGCGGCGTAGGCGGCAACGAAGGCCTGTGCGCGGTCGTCGGCCATCACGCCGCTGGCCAGGTCGATGCACCAATCGTTCAGGCACACGGCGATGTCGAACAGCAGGGCATCGACGCCGGCGAAATAGAAGTCGAAGAAGCCCGACAGTTGCTCGTGCCCGACGTTGCCGGGGTCGAACATGACGTTGTCGCGGAACAGGTCGGCGTGGATCGCGCCGCGCGGCAGGCTGGCATGGGCCGGCGAGGCGGCGAGCTGTTGCTGGAAGGCGAGTTCGTTGTCGATCAGGGCGCGCTGCTCGTCGTTGAGAAAGGGCCGCACCAGCGGCACGGTTTCGGTCCACCAGGCCAGGCCGCGCAGGTTGGGCTGCACCAGCGCGAAATCCTGGCCCGCGAGGTGCATGCGCGCGAGCATCGTGCCGACCTGCGCGCAGTGGTCGACGTCGGGCGCCAACTGGTGGCCGCCGCTGAGCTTGTTGACCAGCGCGGCCGGTTTGCCCTTCAGGGTGTGCAGGATCGCGCCGCTGCGGTCGGGCTGCGGCGCGGGCACCGGGATGCCACGTTCGGCCAGGTGGCGCATCAGGTGCAGGTAGAACGGCAGTTGATCGAACGTCAGGCGCTCGAAGACCGTCAGCACCCAATGCTGGGCAACACTGCCTTGGGTGGTGTCGACGAAGAAGTTGCTGTTCTCGATGCCGGCCTGGATGCCGCGAAAGCCGGTCAGCGTGCCGACATCCAGGCGCGCCACGAAGCTGCTTGCCTCGTTTGCCGAGACCTCGGTGAAAACGGCCATCGGCGCGCGGTCAGAACTTGAAGACGTTCCAGACCCGCTGGCCGGACGCGCCCTGGCTGCCGCCGCGGCCGAACGAGGGATCGCGACCGCCGGGTGCGGGCACCACCTCGTATTCGGCGGCGTGCTTGGGCTTGACCACCAGGCGGGTCGACAGGCCGCGCACGCGCAACTCTTCGATGCGCACGCTGTCGTCTTCGATGACGGTGCGCTGCACCTTGGGCTCGGCGGCGGCGCGCTCCTGGGCCAGCACGGCGGCGGGCAGCAGCAAGGTCAGGGTCAGCGCGAGCAGCGGTTTCATGCCGGCGATTCTACCGAGGCGAGTCGGGCCCGGGCCGGCGCGCCGCGGCGACAATCGCCGTCATGAGCCCGCCGGGCCGCCATGGACCCGCAGGGGCCACCTCGTGGCCCTGGGGCGAATACCGCAAAGCGACGTCCGAAGGTATCCTGATGAGCGAATCCGCTGCCCTGCCCGTGCTGCTGCTCGTCGACGGCTCGAGCTACCTCTACCGCGCCTACCACGCGATGCCCAACCTGACCGCGCCCGACGGTTTCCCCACCGGCGCGATCCACGGCTTCATCGCGATGCTGAAAAAGCTGCGCGCCGATGTGAATGCCGAGCATGCGGCTTGCGTCTTCGACGCCAAGGGCAAGACCTTTCGCGACGACTGGTACCCGGCCTACAAGGCGAATCGCTCGCCGATGCCCGAGGCCCTGGTGCAGCAGATCGTGCCGATCCACGAGGCCGTGCGCCTGTTGGGCTGGCCGGTGATCGAGCCGCCCGGCATCGAGGCCGACGATGCCATCGGCACGCTGGCCAAGCGCGCGGCAGAGAGCGGCCACCGTGTCGTCATCTCCACCGGCGACAAGGATCTGGCGCAACTGGTCAACGAACGAGTGACGCTGATCAATACGATGAGCAACGAGACGCTCGACGTGGCCGGCGTGAATGCCAAGTTCGGTGTGCCGCCCTCGGCCATCGTCGACTACCTGGCCCTCGTCGGCGACGCCGTCGACAACGTGCCGGGCGTCGACAAGGTCGGGCCCAAGACCGCTGTGAAATGGCTGGCTGAGCATGGCTCGCTCGACGCCGTGGTGGCCGCCGCCGAGCGCATCGGCGGCGCGGTCGGCGAGAACCTGCGGCGCTCGCTCGACTGGTTGCCGATGGCGCGCAAATTGGTCACCGTGGTCACCGATTGCGACCTGTCGGCGCAGGTGCCGGGCTGGCCCTCGCTCGACGCGCTGGCGCTGGCCGAGGTCGATCGCGTGGCGCTGCTCGACTTCTACAACCGCTATGGGTTTCGGGCATTCAAGCGGGAGTTGGAGCCGCAGGGTGAGCCGCCCCCCGTTCCTCCTGAGGTATCGACGGACCCGCACGCCGTTCACCCGTCGATACCTCAGGGCGACCCGTCGATACCTCTGGGCGAACGGGAGGCATTGGCGCGCAGCTACGAAACCATCCTGACGCAGGACCGCCTCGACCACTGGCTGGCCCGCCTGCGCGGCGCCAGCCTGGTCGCCCTGGACACCGAGACCACCTCGCTCGATTCGATGACCGCGCACATCGTCGGCATCTCCTTCGCCGTGATCCCCGGCGAGGCCGCCTACATCCCGCTGGCGCACAACTACGGCGATGCGCCCGAGCAGTTGCCGATCAATGCCGTGCTGGCGCAGATGAAACCCTGGCTCGAAGACAGCGCTGCGGCCAAGCTCGGCCAGCACATCAAGTACGACACCCATGTGCTGGCCAACCACGGCATCGCGGTGCGCGGCTACACGCATGACACGCTGCTGCAAAGCTATGTGCTCGAAGCGCACCTGCCGCACGGCCTGGAAAAACTCGCCGAGCGCCATCTCGGCCGCAAGGGCCTGAGCTATGAAGACCTGTGCGGCAAGGGTGTCAACCAGATCCCGTTCGCGCAGGTCGAGGTCACCAAGGCGGCGGAGTATTCGGGCGAAGACAGTGAGATGACCTTGGCCGTGCACCAAGTGCTGTGGCCGCAGCTCGAAGCCGAGGCCGGTATGCGCTTCGTCTACGAAAAAATCGAGATGCCGACCAGTGCGCTGCTGGCGCGCATCGAGCGCCATGGCGTGCTGATCGACGCGGCCTTGCTCGCCACGCAAAGCCGCGAACTCGGTGAGCGCATGGTCGCGCTCGAGCAGGAAGCCTACGCACTCGCCGGCCAGCCCTTCAACCTCGGCAGCCCGAAGCAGATCGGCGAGATCCTGTTCACCAAGCTCGGCCTGCCGGTGAAGAAGAAGACCGCCAGCGGCGCACCCTCCACCGACGAGGAAGTGCTGACTGAGCTGGCCGCCGATTACCCGCTGCCGGCCAAGATCCTGGAGCACCGCAGCTTCGCCAAGTTGAAGGGAACCTACACCGACAAGCTGCCGCTGATGGTCAATGCCCAGACCGGCCGCGTGCACACCAGTTATGCGCAGGCGGTGGCCGTCACCGGGCGGCTGGCCAGCAACGAGCCGAACCTGCAGAACATCCCGATCCGAACGCCCGAAGGCCGGCGCGTGCGCGAGGCCTTCATCGCGCCGCCGGGCTGTGTCATCGCCAGTGCCGACTACTCGCAGATCGAGCTGCGCATCATGGCCCACATGTCCGGCGACGAAGGCCTGACGCGGGCCTTCGCGCAGGGCCTGGACGTGCACCGTGCCACCGCCAGCGAAGTCTTCAACGTCGCGGTCGGTGACGTGTCGAGCGAGCAGCGCCGCTATGCCAAGACGATCAATTTCGGCTTGATCTACGGCATGGGCGCGTTTGGCCTGGCGCAGTCGCTGGGCATCGAACAGAAGGCCGCGCGCGACTACATCGAGCGCTACTTCGCGCGCTTTGCCGGCGTCAAGCGCTACATGGACCAGACCAAGGCGCGTGCGGCGGAGCGCGGCTATGTCGAAACCTTCTTCGGCCGCAGGATCTACCTGCCGGAAATCAAGGGCGGCAGCGGGCCGCGCCGCGCCGGCGCCGAGCGCCAGGCCATCAATGCGCCGATGCAGGGAACCGCGGCCGACCTGATCAAGCTGGCGATGATCGCGGTGCAGAGGGCGATCGACGATCAACAGCGCGCCACTCGCATCGTGATGCAGGTCCACGATGAACTGGTGTTCGAGGTGCCCGAGGCTGAGATTGACTGGGTCCGGGCCGAAGTGCCGAAATTGATGGCTGGCGTGGCGCAGTTCAGCGTGCCGTTGCTGGCCGAGGTCGGCGTCGGTGCAAACTGGGATCAGGCGCATTGACTACTCCATGTTCGTTCCAACCAGGAGGCTGCATGAACGACTCCCCGTCCACCCGCCGCGACACCTTGCTCACGCTGCTCGCCGGCAGCGCCGCGATCGCCTGCCCTGCGCTGGCGCGCGCGGCCACCAACGAAGACGCCACCTATGACCAGGGCACGATCTCGCACGACGTGACCGCGTTCTTCGGCGACACCACCGAAGGCCTGGCCAAGGTGATCGAGAAGGCCTTCGCCGACAACGGCCGGCCCAACGGCTTCATCAAAGGCGAAGAGGCCAGCGCCGCGGTGACCATCGGCGTGCGCTACGGCAACGGCACGTTGACGCTCAAGAGCGGCGGCTCGCGCAAGGTGTACTGGAGCGGCCCGTCGATCGGCCTGGACCTGGGCGCCAATGCGTCGAAGGTTTTCATCCTGGTCTACCACCTGGCCAAGGCCGACGACATCTACAAGCGCTATGCCGGTGTCGATGGCAGCCTGTACTACGTCGGCGGCGCCGGCATCAACTACCAGCGCCGCGGCAGCGTGGTGCTGGCCCCCATCCGCCTCGGTGTGGGTCTGCGCGCCGGGGCCAGCGTGGGCTACATGCACTACCGAAAAGAGAAGTCCTGGTTGCCGTTGTAAAGGGCGAATCCTCCGGCCGATCAGGCCACGCTCCTGCGCCCCGCGCACCACAGCGCAAAGGCGAACTCGTCGGCGCGTTCGTCGTCGATCTGGCTGCGCGTGCTGCCCATGCCGTGGCCGGCGTCGAAGCTCACGCGCAGCAGCACCGCCTTGGCCGAGCGGCTGGCCTTTTGCAGGCGCGCCGCCATCTTGGCGCCGTGCCAGGCCTCGACGCGCGGGTCGGTCATGCCCACGCTGAGCATCACCGCCGGATAGCGCGTGCCGTCGCGCACATGGCTCAGCGCGTCCATGGCCATCAGGCCGCGCAAGCCGTCGCGGTCCGTCACAGTGCCGAACTCGTCGATGTTCGGCGGCCCATTCTGCGAGAACTCGGCGCGCAAGGCGTTGGACACACCGACGTTGGAGATGACGCCGGCAAACAGATCGGGCCGTTCGGTCAGGGCCATGCCCACCGTGATGCCGCCGGCCGAGCCGCCCTGGATGGTGAGT
>JANOKY010000634.1:0-4961 GCA_031419635.1 Burkholderiales bacterium
CCCGGGGATGTCGCACCGCGCAGCCGCGCAAATACTTCAAGCACACAGCCACGGAGGCATGTCGCTTCCACCAGGCTTTGGCCACATTCTTGGGACAACATGATGCGCAGACTGTTTTCCAATGCCCTGGCAAGTGCCGTCTTGATGGCTGGCGCCAGCACGACCTTTGCCGCGGTGGCCGTCCCGTGCAGCAGCTTCAACGCCCCCTACAACGCCTGTGTCGGGCTGACCAGCGGCAACACCAGCATTGGCGGGGCCAATCTCGCTTTCGCCGACGACGCGGACTACATCTCCGAATACACGGACGGCATCGCTGCAGCGGGCAGCGACAACAGCGTCTTCGATCTGATCGACAACGGCAACGACAGCTTCACGCTGCGGTTCCTGCAAAACGTCGGCGACGGTTCGAGCGCCGCTTTGGTCGGGTTGAAAGTCGTCGGTCAGGGCGCCAATCAGGTCGGCTACTTCCGCTTCGACCAGGCCGACTTCACCATCGGCGAGACGCTGACGTTTTCGTGGACGCCTTTGTCCGCCGCCGGCCACATTGCACACGCGGCGGTGTACGCCAACAGAGTCACGCCCGGGGTCGATCGTGCCGCCCTCAACATCCCCGAGCCCGCGACCTACGCACTGATGCTCGCCGGCTTGGCCGCCGCGGGCGCCGCATCGCGCCGCCGTCGGCCGCACTGAGCGACGCACCATCGCACAGGGCCCCGCTGCGGCGGGGCTTTGCTATTGCGTTTCGGGCCGCGTCAGCCGCCATTGCCGGCAGCGCCCGCCAACGAACTCGATCTCGACCTCGGCGCCCGATTCGTCGCGCCAGGCAAACGTCTCCGGCTCGTCGCGCAGCTTGCGGCCCAGGCTGTGGCTGAGCTTGATCACGTCGGTCAAGCGCATGCCGGCGCTGAGCCTGGCGTGCAGCATCACGGCGCTGGACACATGGCCGACGGGTGCGTCGGCGGCCAGGCGCATCGCACGCAGGGCGCGGCTGAATTGCAGCAGCAGCCAGAACACGGTAGCCGTGCCGGCCAGCATCACGCCGGGCCAGCCGTAGGCCCAGTAGCCCACGGCGACGGCCAGTGCGGCCAAGGTCCATCCGAGTGCAGAGCTCACGTCTACAGTCCGCGCAAGATATCGATCGCCTGCTCGACCCGCTCGACTGGGTGAATCGCCAGGCCCTCGATGGCTTTCTTCGGCGCATTGGCCTTGGGAACCAGGGCGACCGAGAAGCCGAGCTTGGCGGCCTCGCGCAACCGCTCCTGGCCGCGCGGCGCCGGCCGCACTTCACCGGCCAGGCCGACTTCGCCGAAGGCGAAGAAGCCGCGCGGCAGCGGCTTGCCGCGCAGGCTGCTCTGGATCGCCAGCATCACGGCCAGGTCGGCCGCGGGCTCGCTGATGCGCACGCCACCCACGGCGTTGACGAACACGTCCTGGTCCATGCAGGCCACGCCGGCATGGCGGTGCAGCACCGCCAGCAGCATCGCCAGGCGGTCGCGGTCCAGCCCCACCGACAGCCGCCGCGGGCTGGGCCCACCGCTGTCGACCAGGGCCTGGATCTCCACCAGCAGCGGCCGCGTGCCTTCGAGCGTGACCAGCACGCACGAGCCCGGCACCGGCTCGCCATGCGTGGACAAAAAAATCGCGCTCGGGTTGGCCACGCCCTTCAAGCCGCGCTCCGTCATCGCGAAGACGCCGATCTCGTTGACCGCACCGAAGCGGTTCTTGATCGCCCGCACCAGGCGAAAGCTCGAATGCGTGTCGCCTTCGAAGTACAGCACCGTATCGACGATGTGCTCCAAGACGCGCGGCCCGGCCAGCGTGCCGTCTTTGGTGACGTGGCCCACCAGCACCATGGCGCAGCCGCGCGCCTTGGCCGTGCGTGTCAACTGCGCCGCGCATTCGCGCACCTTGGCCACCGAGCCGGGTGCGGAGGTGAGTTGCTCGGAATACAGGGTCTGGATCGAATCGATGACGCAGAAGTCCGGCGCCTCGGCCTCGATCGCGGCGAGGATTTTCTCCAGGTGGATCTCGGCCAGGACGCGCACCCGCGAGCCATCCAGGCCGAGCCGGCGCGCGCGCATCGCCACCTGCGCGCCGCTCTCTTCGCCGGTCACGTACAGCGCCTTCATTTGCGATGACAGCGTGTCCACCGCCTGCAGCAGCAGGGTGCTCTTGCCGATGCCCGGGTCGCCGCCGATCAGCACCACGCCGCCGGGCACGATGCCGCCGCCGAGCACGCGGTCGAGCTCGTCCTGGCCGGTCGGGCAGCGGGCTACATCGGCCGCGTCGATCTCGGCCAGCGTGGCCACCGAGGCCGTCTTGGCCAGCGGCGAAAAGCGGTGCCGCGTGGCGGCCGCCGTTTCGGCCACGCTTTCTTCGAGCGTGTTCCAGGCACTGCAATGCGGGCACTTGCCCAGCCATTTGGCGTTGCTGCCGCCGCATTCGCTGCAGGTGTAAATCGTCTTGTTGTCCTTGGCCATCCGCGCATTGTCGCGGGCTTGGCCGCGCGGCTCAGTCGTCGACCTTGGCGCGCGCGGCCTTGACCTGGCCGCGCTGCGCCTTGCCTTCGAGCCGGCGCTGCTTGGAGCCATAGGTCGGTTTGGTCGGCTTGCGCTTGCGCGGCGGTGTGGCGACAGACTGCACCATCGCATTCAAGCGCGCCAGCGCGTCGGCGCGGTTCATCTCCAGGCTGCGGTGTTCCTGCGCCTTGATCACCACCACACCTTCCTGCGTGATGCGTGAATCGGCCAGCGCCAGCAAGCGCTCCTTCACGCCGTTGGGCAGCGTCGAAGCAGGCACGTCGAAGCGCAGATGCACCGCGTTCGACACCTTGTTGACGTTTTGCCCGCCTGCACCCTGGGCGCGGATCGAGGTCAGCGTGACCTCGTCCGGGTTGACGCTGAGCAGCGCGGCCTTCACCGCGGCGTTATCACTGCGTCGGCGTGCTGCCGCGCACTTTCTGCACCACGAACAGCAGCACCAGCGCACCGACGACCGAGGCGATCCAGCCCGCACCTTCGCCGGCCTTGTACCAGCCCAACGCCTGGCCGATGAAGCCGGCGGCCATCGAGCCACCGATGCCGAGCAGGATGGTGAGAATCCAGCCCATCTTCTGCTCGCCCGGCATGACGAAGCGCGCAAGGGCGCCGACGATCAGGCCGACGATGATGGTTCCGATCAGTCCCATGGTGAATTTCCTTGTGGGGTTCGAGGTGGCGCGATCATAGGCAGTGACGCCGCAGCGTCAACCCGGGGGTTTCAGCCTGGCTCGACATGCACCGGCACCCGCGCAGCCAGCGCACACATCAACTCGTAGCCGATGGTGCCGGCGGCATGCGCCACGTCGTCGATCGGCAGCACGGCGCCCTGCGGCCCGCGGCCCCACAGCGTGACTTCGCTGCCGATGCCGGCGTCGGGCGTGGCGGTGAGCTCGACCGCGATCATGTCCATGCTGACGCGGCCCAGGGTGCGCGTTCGCACGCCGTTCACCAGCAGGGGCGTGCCGGTGCCGCAGTGGCGCGGGTAGCCGTCGGCGTAGCCGCAGGCGACGATGCCGATGTGCAGGGGGCCGTCGGCGGTGAAGTGGCTGCCGTAGCCGACCGTGTCGCCGGCCTGCAGCGTTTGCGTGGCAATCACCTTTGAGCGCAGCGTCATCGTCGGCTGTAGGCCCCAGTGCACGATGTCGTGCACTGGGAAATCCGGCGCGCTGCCATAGCCCATGATGCCGGCGCGCACCCAGTCGCTGCGCAGCTTGTGGCGCAGGATGGCGGCGCTGTTGGCGAGAGAGCGTTCGCCGGGCAGATCCTGCGTGGCGGCCTCGAAGGCGGCCACTTGGTGCGCGATGCCGCGCGAATTTTCCAACGGCGCATCCGCATCCGAAAAATGCGTCATCAGCGAGATCTCATCCACCTGCGGCAGCGCGTTCAGCCGCGCCCAGGCCGCGCGGAAGGCCGCGGGCACAAAGCCGAGCCGGTTCATGCCGCTGTTCATCTTCAGGAACACGCGCTGCGGCTGGTGCGTCTTATGTGCCGCCAGCCAGTCGATCTGCGCGCTGCAATGCACGACGTGCCAGAGGTTCAGCCGCGAACACAGCTCGAGGTCGCGCGGCTCGAAGGCGCCTTCGAGCAGCAGCACCGGCCCGCGCCAGCCGCAGGCGCGGATGCGCTCGGCTTCCGTCAGGTCGAGCAGGGCAAAACCATCGGCCCCGCGCAGGCCCTCGAACACGCGCTCGATGCCGTGGCCGTAGGCATTGGCCTTGACGACGGCCCAGACCTTGGCGTCGGGCGCCGCGGCGCGCGCGCGCGCCAGGTTGTGCGCCAGGGCAGCGGTGTGGATCAGGGCTTCGATCGGGCGCGGCATCGCCGCATTCTGCCCGCGCCGCTGCGCCCGCGCGGCTGCGTGCTATAACGCGGCGCCCGCATAGAGGCAACATTCGGAGACACGCGGCTGCGCCACGCATGAAACGAGGCTTTTACACGATCATGGCGGCGCAGTTTTTCAGCTCGCTGGCCGACAACGCTTTGTTCGTGGCCGCGGTCGAGCTGTTGCGCACCAGTGGTGCGGCCGAATGGCAACGCGCCGCTCTGGTGCCGATGTTCGCGCTGTTCTACGTTGTGCTCGCGCCCTTCGTCGGCGCCTTTGCCGATGCGCTGCCCAAGGGCAAGGTGATGTTCGTCTCCAACAGCATCAAGGTGGTGGGCTGCCTGTTGATGCTGTTCGGCACCCACCCGCTGGCGGCCTATGCCGTGGTCGGCCTCGGGGCGGCGGCCTACTCGCCGGCCAAGTACGGCATCCTCACCGAGTTGCTGCCGCCGTCGCAACTGGTCAAGGCCAACGGCTGGATCGAGGGCCTGACCATCGGCTCGATCATCCTGGGCGTGCTGCTCGGCGGCCAACTGGTCGGCACGCGGATCGCGCCCTGGCTGCTCGGCTTCGATCTGCCGTTGATCGATACCGGCGTC
>JANOKY010000635.1:0-9705 GCA_031419635.1 Burkholderiales bacterium
TCTGCTGCAGGAAGGCATCGGCGATGACGTCCTTGACGATGATGTCCTTGCCCGTCTTCGGGTTCTTGAATTTGCACCAGGGTCCGCCGTCGATCAACTCGGCGCCGAACTCGTTCATCGCCAGCGCGTAGCCCCAATCGCGGAAGCCGCCCTCGGTGAACTTCATGATGTTGCCCTTGTGCACGAGGGTCATGCTGGGCTTGTCGTTGTCGACGGTGTATTGCAGCGCTTTGCGCACCAGGCGCTCGGTGCCTTCGCGGCTGACCGGCTTGATGCCGATGCCCGAGGTGTTAGGGAAGCGAATCTTGTTGACGCCCAACTCCTCGGTCAGGAACTTGATCAGCTTCTTGGCCTTGTCGCTCTCGGCCTCGAACTCGATGCCGGCGTAGATGTCTTCCGAGTTCTCGCGGAAGATCACCATGTGCGTCTTCTCCGGCTCCTTGACCGGGCTGGGCACGCCCTTGAAGTACTGGATCGGGCGCAGGCAGACGTAGAGGTCGAGTTGCTGGCGCAAGGCCACGTTCAGGCTGCGGATGCCGCCGCCCACCGGCGTGGTCAGCGGGCCCTTGATCGAGACCACGTAGTCACGCACGGCGTCCAGGGTTTCTTCAGGCAGCCAGACGTCGGGACCATAGATCTTGGTCGACTTCTCGCCGGCGTAGACCTCCATCCAGTGGATCTTCTTCTTGCCGGCGTAGGCCTTGGCCACTGCCGCGTCCACCACCTTGATCATCACTGGCGTGATGTCCAGCCCGGTGCCGTCGCCCTCGATGAACGGGATGATCGGCTGGTCGGGCACGTTGAGCGAGTAGTCCTGGTTGACGGTGATCTTCTGGCCGCCGGCAGGGACTTTGATGTGCTGGTACATGGTGGTCTAGGGCTCCGGGTGAATCGGGTGAGAGGCTCGCGTCTCGAGCCGGAAATTCTAGTTCACGGGCTTGTCGATCGATCGACCCGCGCAGCGCGCGGATTGCGCGGCCTCAAGCACGCCGCTGGCGCTTGTAGCGCAGGCGCCGGGCTTCTTTCGGGTCGACCAGCAGCGGCCGGTAGACCTCGACGCGGTCGCCATCGCGAAGCGGGTGGTCCAGCGGCTGCACCCGGCCCCACACGCCGCAGCGCAGCGCGTCAGGCGCCCAACCGCATTTCTCCAGCCAGCCGCTGGCGCTCAGCGCATCGGCCACGCTGCTGCCCGCGGGCAGTTCGAGGGCCAGGCTATGCACCTGGCGCGGCGCCGGGCTGTAGGCCAGCTCGATCCGCAGCACGGCCTCAGCGAGGGCCATGAACCTGCTCGGCACGTTGCACAAATGAGTCGACAAAGCTGTTGGCGATGCGGTCGAACACGGGGCTGACCACCGCTTCGAGGGCCGCGTTGGAGAAGGCGTAGCGCAGGTCGAACTCGATCCGGCAGGCGCGCGGCTCGTCGCCCGGGTCGGTGCTGGCGCGGGCGATCGGCAGGAAGCGCCAGGTGCCGGCCAGTTGCGAGAACGGCCCGTCGATCAGTTGCACCTGCACCTCCTGCCCGGTGACGTGCTGGTTGCGGGTGGTGAAGGCATGGCGCACGCCGCCCTTGGCCAGGGACAGTCGCACCGTCATGCCATCGTCGTGCTGCTCGAGAATTTCAGCCCGCTCGCACCAGGGCAGGAAGGACGGATAGTCCTTCACGGCGATCACCAGGTCGTACATCTCGCGCGGCGAGTACCAGAGCAGGACGGACTTTTTCACATGCTTCATACAATCGGCCGATTCTAGAAGCCGCCTCCATGTCGATTGCCGAGAACCGCCGCGCCCGCTACGAGTACCAGATCGAAGAGACCCATGAGGCCGGGATGGTGCTGAGCGGCTGGGAGATCAAGGCCATCCGCGCCGGCCAGGTGCAACTGACCGACGGCTACGTGGTGATCCGCGACGGCGAGCTGTACCTGATCGGCTGCCGCATCAATGCGCTGCGCTCGGCCTCCACGCATGTCCAGCCCGAGGCCGACCGGACCAAGAAGCTGTTGATGCACAAGGAAGAGATCCGCCGGCTGATCGGCAAGGTGGAGCAGAAGGGCTTCACGCTGGTGCCGCTGGACCCGCACTACAAGGGTGGCCGCGCCAAGGCGACGATTGCGCTGGCCAAGGGCAAGGCCGAGCACGACAAGCGCAACACCGAGAAGCAACGCGACTGGGACCGTGAGAAAGGCCGCCTGATGCGGCACAAGGTCAGCTCGAAAGCCTGATCAGGCGCCCAGCGCCGCCAATGCCTGCACGCAGTCGGCGATCAGGTCGTCGACCGCTTCGAAGCCGAGCGAGAAACGCACCACCGTGCCACGCCAGGCCGGCTGGCTGCGCATCGGCGCCAGGTTGTATGGCACCACCAGGCTCACCGGCCCGGCCCAGGAGCTGCCGATGCGAAACAGCGCTAACGCATCGACAAAGGCATCGACCTGCGGCGCGCTGTAGCGCTCGTCGAAGACCACCGAGAACAGGCCGGCGGCCGCGCTGCACAGCGTCCGCCAATGTTCGTGGCCTGGTGAGCCCGGCAGCGCCGGGTGCAGCACCTGGGCGATCTCGGGGCGCCCGGCCCACCATTGCGCCAAGGCGCGAGCCGCGCGGTCCTGCGCCGCGTAGCGCAGATGGATTGTCGGCAGCGAACGCAGCACGGCCTCAGCGTCGTTGCCGCCCACGCCCCAGCCCATGCGCATGTGGCTGTACTTCAATTGAAGGTGCAAGGCCTCGTCGCGCGTCGTCACCGAGCCCATCAGCACATCGCCGCCGCCCGAGGGGTACTTGGTCAGCGCCTGGATCACGATATCCGCGCCCAGGCCGTCGCCGACGTCGAAGCCGTTGAAGGCCAGGCCGGCGCCCCAGGTGTTGTCCAGCGCGGTCAGCACGCCGCGGGCTTTGGCCGCGGCCAGCAAGGCGCGCAGGTCGGGGAACTCCATCGTGATCGATCCCGGCGGCTCGATCCACAGCAGTTTGGTGGCCGGGCCGATCGCGCGCACCAGGCTGGCCGGGTCCATCGGGTCGTAGCTGCGGTGCGTGATGCCCCAGCCGGCCAGTTCGCCCGCGGCCAGCGCCTTGCTCGGCCCGTACGCGTTGTCGGGGATCAGCACTTCGTCGCCGGCTTTCAGCAGCGACATGTCGACCAGGGTGATGGCTGCCAGGCCGCTGGGCACCAGCAGCGTTTGCAGCCCGCCTTCGAGCGTGGCGATCCGCTCCTCGAGCAGGAACGTCGTGGGTGTGCCGTGCAGACCGTAGGTGTAGCCGGCCTTGGATTTCCAGTCGCGCGCGCGCATCGCGGCGGCGTTGGCGAAGTACACCGTCGAGGCCTTGTACACCGGCGGCTGCGGCGAATCGAAGCCCGCAGGCGCGCGGTACGGGTGATGGATCAGCGTCGTGCGCGGGTCTTGGTCGTCCATCGTCACACCGGCACGGCAATCAGGTCGTGGCCTTCGGTGGCGACCACCTTGGCCCGCGTGAACTCACCGACCTTCAGCGTCTTGCTCGCCTTCTCGGGCGGCAGCAGGCGCACCGTACCGTCGATCTCGGGCGCATCGGCATAGCTGCGGCCGGCACCGCCCTTGCGGCCGAGCGATGGCGCGCTGTCGACCAGCACCTGCATCGTCGCGCCGATGCGCCGCTGCAAGCGCGTGGTCGACACGCGCTCGGCCACGGCCATGAAGCGGGCGCGGCGCTCCTCGCGCACTTCTTTCGGCAGTGCGCCGGGCAACTCGTTGGCTGCGGCGCCCTTGACGGGCGAGTAGGCAAAGCAGCCGGCGCGGTCGATGCCGGCCTCGTCGACGAATTGCAGCAGGTGTTTGAACTCGGCCTCGGTCTCGCCCGGGAAGCCGGCGATGAAAGTGCTGCGCACCACCAGCTCGGGGCACAGTTCGCGCCAGCGCGCCAGCCGCTCCAGGTTCTTCTCGCCGCTGGCCGGGCGCTTCATGCGCCGCAGCACATCGGGGTGCGAATGCTGGAACGGCACATCCAGGTACGGCAGGACGCGGCCCGCGGCCATCATCGGCAGCACTTCGTCGACATGCGGGTACGGGTAGACGTAATGCAAGCGCAACCACGCGCCATGCGCGTGGGCGATGTCGCCGAGCTTCTCGCACAGCTCGAACATCCGCGTCTTCACCGGCTGGCCGTTCCAGAACCCGGTGCGGTATTTGACATCGACGCCATAGGCGCTGGTGTCCTGGCTGACCACCAGCAACTCCTTCACACCCGACTCGAACAGGCGCTCGGCTTCGCCCAGCACATCGCCGATCGGCCGCGACACCAGGTCGCCACGCATCGACGGGATGATGCAGAAGGTGCAGCGGTGGTTGCAGCCTTCGCTGATCTTCAGGTAGGCGTAGTGCCGCGGCGTCAGCTTGATGCCCTGCGGCGGAACGAGATCGACGAAGGGGTCGTGCGGCTTGGGCAGGTGCAGGTGCACCGCGTCCATCACTTCCTGCGTCGCGTGCGGCCCCGTGACGGCCAGCACCTTTGGGTGGATCTGCCGCACCAGGTTGGCGCCGCTGCCATCGTCGGCCGCCTTGGCGCCCAGGCAGCCGGTGACGATCACCCGCCCGTTCTCGGCCAGGGCCTCGCCGATCGTGTCCAGGCTCTCCTTCACCGCCTCGTCGATGAAGCCGCAGGTGTTGACGATCACCAGGTCGGCGCCGGCAAAGCTCTTGCTGGTGGCGTAGCCCTCGGCGCTGAGCTGGGTCAGGATCAGTTCGGAGTCGGTCAGGGCCTTGGGGCAGCCGAGGGAAACGAAGCCGACCTTGGGCGCGGCGGCGGTGACTTCTGGGTTCATGGGCGGGATTGTCCCGCATGCTGCGCCCCGCGCTGCCCTTGATTCAGGAGGCGGCGTCCTTGAGCGTGCGCAGGCCCGTGATCAAGCCCGGGATGTCCGACACCACGATGCTCCAGAGCGTGTCGTTGTCGATGCCCAAGTAGCCATGAATCAATCGGTTGCGCGTCGCAATGATGAGCCGCCAAGGCACCTGCGGGTTTGCCGCTCGGATAACGTCGGGCACATGCGTCGCGACCTCGCCAATCAACTCCAGATTCCGCAGCGTCGCGTCGTAGGTGAGGCCGCCGGCGACGAAGCGCGCCTGATCCAGCCCAGCCGTGTAGGCGAGAACCTTCTCGGCAAACCCTATCATGTCGTCGATGTAGAAGCGCCAGGCGCGCGCGACCGGATCAGACACGTAGGGCCTCTTTCTCTATGAAGGGCCGCAGCTCCGGGCGCAGGGCCTTGTCCGTGACCAGATCGACCGGGCGGCCCAACAAGTCTTCGAGAAAGAACTGCACGCCGAAGTAGCGCGCCGACGTGGCTGGGCCGTCGAACTTGACCAGGATGTCGATGTCGCTGTCGTGGCGAGCCGTGTTGCGCGCCGTCGAGCCGAACAATGCGAGATCAAGGACGCCAAAGCGCGCCGTCAACGCCGGCTTGCATCGGGCGAGGCACTCCAGAGCTTGTGTTCGGTTCATTTGTGCGACGAGATTGTCCCGCATTCAACGTCGGTACTGCGATGGCTTTCTCGATCGAATTCACGCTTCAAATGCCATCGAGCGCGGCCAAGATGCCGCGCGGCACAGGCGCGTCGGCTCACCTTGTGAGAAGCCACTACTCGCCCTCGAAGTAGTCTGAGTCGACCTTTTTGAGTTCGTAGGTGCCTGTAATCGAAACCGCGACGTTGTGATCAACCATCAATGCGGTGAGCGTATCGCCGTCAATCAGAATAATCTTCGTCGCAATGATGTTGACGTATTCGAGCGCATCACGGGAGTAGTTGGACGTCGTGATAAAGATGCCCTTGCTCGCCCGCTGACCCTGTAGGGCACCGGCAAACTTTTGCACGTCCGGCCGGCCAACCGTGTTTTCCCATCGCTTGGCCTGGATGTAGATCAAATCGAGGCCAAGCCGATCCTCTTTGATGATCCCATCAATGCCACCGTCCCCGGATCGGCCGATGGCGCGGCCGGCATCTTGCCGAGATCCGCCATAGCCCATCGCGACAACGAGGTCAACGACGAGTTGCTCAAAAAAAGCCGGTGACGAACTCTTGATCTGTTCCAGGAGATCGGCCTCCAGGTTCTTGCGAATGCGTTGATACGCAGTCGCCATAGCGTCTTCAGGTGTTTGCTCCGAAGCCACTTCAAGTGGCGCGAGCTTCGCACTGTTTTCGGACTCCCTTCCGCGGGTTCGAAAAGCGCGAAATGTGTCGTACTGGCTCAGCAGGATGTTGTCCACCCGAATGGGGTTCTTGGCAAGTAGCGCTTTGCCCTCTGAAGTGATACGAAATATCCCTCGCTTCGGCGCCTCAAGCAGCCCTGCTTGTTTCAAATAGGTGCGTGCCCAGCCGACCCGGCTGCCGAATACGTGGGCGGTACCACTGGGAAGTAGCTCAGAGCGCTCATCGTCAGTCAAGGTGAACTCGTCGGCGAGCTTGTCCACGGCTTCGCGGAACGGACGCTCGACGCCGTCGTGGGCGAGTCGTAGCAGCGGAAGCATCAGTGTTTGATAGTCGGGGATGGGCATAAGACTATCTGCGACGAAAAGCGGAAACGGCTACGCACGCCGCGCTGGCTACTTCTTCCCCACCCCAAACCCCGGTATCGGAAACAGCCCCCCCGCCTGCTTGCCCATCTGCTCCTGCATCTGCGCGAACAGGTTCTTCGATTGCTCGAGGTAGCTGCCCATCAGGCCCTGCATCATCGGCGCCTGGCCGCTGATGAACTGTGTCCACATCTCGGGGGTGAAGTTCTTCGGGTCGTACAGGCCCTGGGACTGCTCGGCGAAGCGCGCCTGTAGATCGGTGAAGCTCTGCAGGTTCTGCTCTAGGTAGCTGCCCATCACGCCCTGCATGGCGTGGCCGTAGAAGCGGATGATCTGCGTCAGCGATTCGGTGGAGAACATCGGCGCGCCCGCGCTCTCTTCTTCCAGGATGATCTGCAGCAGGATGCTGCGCGTCAGATCGTCGCCGCTCTTGGCGTCGCGGACTTCAAAGTCCTGGCTGTCGAGCACCATCTGTTTGACATCGGCCAGGGTGATGTAGCTGCTGCTCTGGGTGTCGTAAAGGCGCCGATTGGGGTACTTCTTCAGCACGCGCACGGCGGCGGCCGATGCGGCTTCACCGGCGGCGGGTGGGCTGCTGCGGCTGCGGCGGGCGCTGGACATGGGCGTGGGTTCCTCGGGACTTGGGCTGGCAATCATTCTAGGAGCCGGCACTTTGCGCGCGTCGGAGGGCTTACCCGGGCGCCGACGCCCAGCGCACGATTGCCGAGTCGGGCGGCTTCTCGTCGCTGATCACGATCGCCGCCAGCATGCGCTCTCGCGCGGTAATGGCCTCGTCGCGGTTGCGGGCATGCACCCGCGCCAACGGCTCGTGCCGTTGCACCGCGCTGCCGATGGCGCTCAGGTGCGAGTAGCCGACGCGCGCATCGATCGCGTCGGCCGCACGCAAGCGCCCGCCCCCCAGCGCGTTTACTGCCAGGCCGATGGCGCGGGTGTCCATCGCCGTGATAAAGCCGTTGGCCGGCGCCGGCACCTCGATCGTCACCGGCGCCTGGGCCAGGCCGGCAAAACGGCGTGACAACAGCGTCGTCGGGCCGCCGAGCCCGGCCACCATGCGCGCGAAGCGCTCGGCGGCGGCACCGCTGTCGAGCACGGCGCGGGCACGGCGTTCGGCATCGGCGAGGTTCGGTGCCAGGCCGGCCAGCGTGAGCATCTGCGCCGCCAGCGCCAGCGTCACCTCGAGCAGGCGCGGTTCACGCGCGCTGCCGGTCAGGAAGTTGATCGCCTCGCGCATTTCCAGCGCGTTGCCGGCGCTGCTGCCGAGCACCTGGTTCATATCGGTGATCAGCGCGCGCGTCGGCAAGCCTGCGCCTGCCGCCACTTCGATCAGGCTGTCGGCGAGCGCGCGCGCCTGTTGCATCGTCGTGCAGAACGCTCCGTTGCCGACCTTCACATCCATCACCAGTGCGTCCAGCCCGGCCGCAAGCTTCTTCGACAGGATGCTGGCTGTTATCAACGGCACCGATTCGACCGTGGCGGTAACGTCGCGGACCGCGTACAGCCGCCGATCGGCCGGCGCCACACGCGCGCTGGCGCCGATGATGGCGCAGCCGGCGTCGCAAAGCACGCGCGTGAGCAGTGAGCGGCTGGGCGCCACGTTGTAGCCGACCAGGCTCTGCATCTTGTCGAGCGTGCCGCCCGTGTGGCCCAGGCCGCGCCCGCTGACCATCGGCACCACGCCGCCGCAGGCCGCGACGATGGGCGCCAGCATCAGGCTGACCTTGTCGCCGACGCCGCCGGTGGAATGCTTGTCGACCACCGGGCCGTTGAAGTCCGCGCGCGACCAGTCGATCACGTCGCCCGAATGGGTCATGGCTTTGGTCAGCGCCACACATTCGTCGCGCGTCATGCCGTTGAGCAGGATGGCCATCGCCAGCGCCGCGACCTGGCCTTCGCTCCAGCGCTCGCTGCCGTGGCCGGACAGGCCTTGCACGAAGGCGGTGATCTGCGCAGCATCTAGCGCGCCGCGGTCGCGTTTGGTGCGGATAAGTTCTGCGGGGCTGAGCATGCGCCGGGCGTCCTTTCTGGATCCCCTCCCCCTGGCATGGGAAGGGGTCAATTCAATTCAGGCGCTTGATGCGGTCCAGCACCACCGCCTCGCCTTGCGCGCGCTTGGCAATGAACTGCTCGAACGCATCGACATCCATTGCCCCGGTCTTCTTCTCGCGGCCCTGCTTGAAAACCGGGAAGTTGTCGCCGCCATCGGCCAGGAAGCTGTTGACGGTGACGCGGTAGTTCGCTGCGGTGTCGAGCGCCTTGCCGTCGAGCATCACGCTGCCGGGCACGACGCGTTGGCCGTTGGCTTTGGCGTTGTCCCAGATGTAGCCGAAGCCGCGCGACACTTGCAGGATGCGCGGCCGCGGTTGGCTCAGCCATTGCTGCTCGAGCACCTGCACGACTTGCGCGCCGGTGAGCGTGAGCGTGACCAGGTTGTTGTAGAACGGTTGCACCGCAAACAGGTCCTCGTAGCGCACCGCACCGTCGCTGCCGGCGGTGAGGTTGGCGCGCAGGCCGCCGGGGTTCATCAGCGCGATCTGCGCGCCACCATCGGCCGCGGTGCGGGTGGCGGCAAGTTGCGCATCGGCCACCACCTGGCCGACCGGCGTTTCACCGGCCGGGCTTTCGTCGCGCGTCAGCGGCGCGGCGATCGAGCCGACGACGCGCTTGGCCAGCGGTGCAGCGAGCTGCTCGTAGACGGCGATCAATTGCGTCTGCGCCGCGTCCTTGTTGAAACGGTCGGTGCGCACGATCAGGTTGTCGGCGCGGGCGCTGCTCACGTCACCGCTCTTCGGGTCGAGCACGATGTCGATCTCGCTGACGATGGTGCCGTACTTGTCGGCACTGGTCACCAGCCGGCCGTCGATGCGGCAGTTGTAGGCGCGGTGGGTGTGGCCGCTGACGACCAGGTCGACGGCCTTGTCGAGCTTCTTGACGATGTCGACGATGGCGCCCGAGATGCCCGGGCAGTCGTTGTAGTCGCCCGTGGGCACACCGCCTTCGTGGATCAGCACGACGATGGCCTCGATGCCCTGGCGCTTCAACTCCGGCACCAGGCGGTTGACGGTCTCGGCCTCGTCGTCGAAGCGCAGCCCGGCCACGCCGCTGGGTACCACGATGTTTGGCGTGTCCTTCAGCGTCAGGCCGATGAACGC
>JANOKY010000636.1:0-2372 GCA_031419635.1 Burkholderiales bacterium
CCCTGGATTCGCAGCTCGACGCCAACGGCCGCTCGCTGCTGGTGCGCGCGCGCCTGGCCAACCCCGACGGCGTGCTGCGCTCCGGCAGGTTCGCGCGCACGCGCCCGCTGCTGGGGGTGCGCGACAACGCCCTGGTGGTGCCCGAAGAAGCGCTGGTGCCGCAGGGCGGCAAGCAGTACCTGATCAAGGTTGTCGATGGCCCGCAGGGCAAGGTCTCGCAGCGCCTGGAAGCGCGCATCGGCGTGCGCGTGCCGGGCAAGGTCGAGATCCTCGGCGGCGTGGCCGAAGGCGACGTGGTGGTGACGGCGGGCCAGGGCCGGCTGTTGCGCGGCGATGGCCTGCCGGTGCGGGTGATCGACCTGGCCGATGCCGGCACGGCGCGCGGCGCCAATGGGGGTGCCGGGCCGCCGCGCGCCGCCAGTGGCGCCGCATCGGGTGCGGCCAATGGCGCGTCGCGCAACGCGCCGGCCGTGTGAAACCGGAGAGACGCCCATGAAGCTGTCTGACACCTCGATCCGCCGGCCGGTGCTGGCCAGCGTGATGTCGCTGCTGATCCTGCTGGTGGGGCTGGTCTCGTTCGACCGCCTGTCGCTGCGCGAATACCCGCGCATCGACGAGCCGGTGGTCACGGTCAACACCGTGCTCACCGGCGCGTCCTCCGAAGTCATCGAGTCGCAAGTGACCAAGCCGCTCGAAGACTCGATCGCCGGCATCGATGGCGTGGACATCATCACCTCGATCTCGCGCGCCGAGCGCAGCCAGATCTCGGTCCGCTTCAAGTTAGTGAAGAACCCCGATGATGCGGCGGCCGACGTGCGCGACCGCGTCTCGCGCGTGCGCGGCCGCCTGCCCGACGCGGTGGACGAGCCGGTGATCGCCAAGGTCGAGGCCGATGCCACGCCGACGATCTGGCTGGCCTTCACCAGCGACACGCTGAGCCCACTCGAAGTCACCGACCTGATCAACCGCATCGTCAAGCCGCGCCTGCAGACGGTGCCCGGCGTGGCCGACATCCAGGTCGGCGGCGACCGCAAGTACGCGATGCGCATCTGGCTCGACCCCGACAAGCTGGCCGCCTACCGGGTGACGGTGCAGGATGTCGAAGACGCGCTGCGCAAGCAGAACCTCGAGGTGCCCTCGGGGCGCATCGAAAGCCAGCAGCGCGAATTCAACGTCACCACCCGCACCGACCTGAATACCGTGGCCCAGTTCGCCGAGATCGCGCTGCGCTCGGCCATTGGCTACACCGTGCGCCTGCGCGATGTCGGCCGGGTCGAGGAGGCCGCAGCCAGCGAGCGCTCGCGGGTGCGCCTGAACGGCGTGCCGTCGATTTCCACCGGCATCATCCGCAACGCCACCGCCAACCCGCTCGAGGTCTCGGCCGGCATCCGCGCGCTGATGCCGCAGCTACAGCGCGAGCTGCCGGCCTCGGTCAAGGTGGTGCAGGCCAACGACAACTCGGTCTTCATCGACCGTTCGATCAAATCGGTCTACACCACAGTGGCCGAATCGGTGGTGCTGGTGGCCCTGGTGGTATTCGTCTTCCTGCGCACGCTGCGCGCCTCGGTCATCCCGCTGGTGACCATTCCGGTCAGCCTGGTTGGCTCGTTCGCGCTGATCGCGGTGGCCGGGTTCACCATCAACACGCTGACGCTGCTGGCCCTGGTGCTGGCGATCGGCCTGGTGGTCGATGACGCCATCGTCGTGCTGGAAAACATCTACCGCCACATCGAGGAGGGCATGACGCCGTTCCAGGCGGCGCTCAAAGGCGTGCGCGAGATCAGCTTCGCGGTGGTGGCGATGACGCTGACGCTGACGGCGGTGTTCGCGCCGCTGGCCTTCACCCCCGGCCGCACCGGGCGGCTGTTCGGCGAGTTCGCGCTGACGCTGGCCGGCGCGGTGATCGTCTCGGGCTTCGTGGCGCTGACGCTGACGCCGATGATGTGCAGCAAGCTGCTGCGCCACAACCCCCAGCCGAACCGTTTCGACCGCGGCATGGAGGCGCTGCTGGTGGCGGTGACCCGCGGCTACACCCGCACCCTCAACGGCGTGCTGTCGCAGCGCTGGATCGTGCTGATCGTGATGGCCGCATCGGCCGGGGCGAGTTGGTGGCTGTTCTCCACCGCCAAGAGCGAACTGGCACCGCTCGAAGACCGCGGCACGATCATCATGCCGGTGCGCGCGCCCGACGGCGCCACGCTGGACTTCACCGCGCGCTACCTCGACGCCATCGACGCCATCGCCGCGCGATACCCAGAATTCGACCGCCGCTTCCTGTTCGTCGGCGGCGGCCAGGTGTCGAGTGCTTTTGGCGTGCTGCGCACCGTCGACTGGTCCCAGCGCAGCCGCAACACGCAAGCGCTGCAGAAGGA
>JANOKY010000637.1:0-4816 GCA_031419635.1 Burkholderiales bacterium
GGGTTTCGGTGAAGGCAACTTCAAGGCCCTGTTCGAAAGCATCGAGCTCGACCAGATGCGCCGCGGCTTGTTGAAGAAGCCATGAGCTCTGACAAGGCGCTCAACCAGGGCGTGGCCCCGGTAACCTACGGTGAAGGCACGCGGCCGCCGCGCGGCGACTATGCGCGCGCCCGTGCCGACTACACCTGCGAGCAGGGCTACGCCCAGTACAGCGCCGCCGATCACGACACCTACCGGCGCCTGTACGCGCGCCAGGCGCAGCAGTTGCCGGGCCTGGCCTGCGACGAGTTCATCGCGGCCGTGCAGCAGCTCGGCGCGCCTGATCGCATCCCGCACTTCGATGCCATCTCCGAGCGGCTGATGAAAGCCACCGGGTGGCAGGTCGTGAGCGTGCCGGGCCTGATCCCGGAAGAGGCCTTCTTTGCGCTGTTGGCGGCGCGCAAGTTTCCCGTAACCGACTGGCTGCGTAAGCCCGAGGAGTTCAACTACATCGTCGAGCCCGATGTCTTCCACGATCTCTTTGGCCATGTGCCGCTTCTCTTCAACCCGGTGTTCGCCGACTACATGCAGGCCTACGGCGCCGGTGGCTTGAAGGCCAGCCGCCTGGATGCCTGCGAGTTGTTGGCGCGACTGTACTGGTACACGGTGGAGTTCGGCTTGATCGAAACCAAGGCCGGGCTGCGCGCTTATGGCGCCGGCATCCTGTCTTCCGCCGGCGAACTGCGTCACAGCATCGTCAGCGTTGAGCCGCAGCGTATCGCGTTTGAGTTGAAGCGCCTGATGCGCACCAAGTACAGAATTGACAGCTACCAGACCAGCTACTTCGTGATCGATTCTTTCGATCAGTTGTTCGCAGCCACGGCGCCCGACTTCACGCCCGTCTACCGCGCGGTGCGCGATCAGATTGCGGCCGCAGGCGAGGTCGAGGCCGGCGTCGTGTTGCACGCCGAGCGCACTTTCAACTGAGCCAGCGCAAAGTTTCTTCCCAGGGCTCGTGGCGGCTGACCATGTGCACATGGGCCACACCGGGCAGATGGCGGTTGTCTGCGCCAGGCAAGGTGGCGGTCGAGGGCGGGAAGACGATGTTGTCGCAGTGGCTGTAGAAGCAGGTGAAGCGGGCAGTGTGGTCGCCCGGCTCGCGCGGCAACACGGCGTCCTGCAGCCATGGCGAACGCTGCTGCATCTGGCGGCCGTTGAGTGACATCGCAAAGCGTGCCAGCCAGGTGCCGGCGTGGGGCGTGCCGATCGTCACGGCATGGTGCAGGCGCGCCCCGTTGCCCGCTTCGGCCCACCAGCGGCGCAGCGCCAGTCCACCCATGCTGTGGGCCACGATCACGGGGGCCAGGCCGGTGGCGGTCTCCAAGCGCTGCACCGCAGCCTCGATGGTGGCGGCATAGTCGTCGATCGAGCCGAACACCGGCTCCAGGTTGACCGCGATGAATGGCAGGTTGCGCGCGCGCAGGCGTTCGAGCCAGGCATTCCACACGCCGCGGTTGCAGACGAAGCCGTGCACCAGCAGCAGGCCGCGGCGGCCCATCGCGTCGGCGGGCAGGCGGTCGGGCCAGCGCTGGCTGAGAAAGGGTTGGCGCCAGCAAAATACCAGCGGCGCAGCGCCGACTTCGCCCCACCAGGCGCGCAGCAGTTGCCGCGGCGTGGCGCGCGGCGCGGGGTCGTCGCCATGGGCCATGCGCAGCAGCGCGAACTCGAGCGCCAGCACCAGCGCGTAGCCAAACACGATCAACAGCGCGCCGCCCAGCGCCCATGCCGCGTGGCCGGCACGCCAGGCCAGTACGGCCCACAAGGCGGCCAGGGCCAGCAGGCCCAGGGTGGTGATGCGTTGCAGCCGAGCGAGCATCAGGCTCCGAGATTGACTTCGCGCCCGGCCAGGCGCTGCGCCAGTTGCGTGGCGAGCTTGTTGACCAGGCCGTAGACCGACAACTGCGGGTTGGCGCCGATGCTGGTGGGGAACAGCGAGCCGTCATGCACCGACAGGTTGCCAAGCTGCCAATGCACGCCATCGGGCCTGACCACGCCGCGCTGGTCGTCGGCGGCCATGCCGCATCCACCCATCACATGCGCACTGAACAACTTGGCCAGCAAGGGCTTCATCGGCAGAGCGCGGATGCCCTCGCGCGCCTCAGGCCAGTTGCTGTAGGCGGGGGCCAGTTCATGGCCGATGCCCACCCGCAGCGCGCCCGCAGCAAATTGCAACTCCGCCATGGTCAGGAACGCGCGCCGGGCGCCGTCCATCACGAAGTCGCTGATCGGGTAGTCCAGTTCAGGCGAGCCATCGCGACGCAGCTTGACCTGGCCGCCCGGCGATTGCGCGTGAAAGCCGTCGCGCAACAGCGCCAACAGCGCGTGGTCGTTCGGAAAGTCAGCCAGCCGGTGGGCGGCGTCGCGGCCGAAACCGGTGACCGCGGTGCTGAAGATCAGCGGATGCAGCGGCGGCGCTTCGAGCTTGTAGCCGATCGGGCCGTCGATCGGATCGAGATCGAGAAAGTGATCGCTGTAGATGGTTTGCGGTGCGCCTTGCCAGCCGGCAACGAGGTGGTCGAAGGTGGCCACCGAGGCCACCACAGGGTGCAAGAAGGTGCGGCTGCCGAGCACGCGCTGCGGATCGGGCGCGGCCGAGCGCAACAGCAGGGCCGGCGAATTGATGGCGCCCGCCGCGAGCACGTAGTGACGCGCGACGATGCGCGCCGTGCCTGCGCCGTTGGTGACGGCACCGTTGGGCTGCACGGCCACGCAGTGCAGGGCCGCGATGCGGCCGCCCTGCAGCTCGAAGCGATCGGCGCGGGTCTCGACCAGCAGGGTCGCGCCGCGATCGAGCGCGGTGGGCAGGGTGGTGACGAGCATCGACTGCTTGGCATTGGTCGGGCAGCCCATGCCGCACGAGCCGAGGTTCCAGCAGTCTTTGACATTGCGCGGGATCGCCGCCGCAGAGATACCGAGCTTGAGCGCGCCGCGCCGCAGCAGCTCGTTGTTCTCGTTGGGGGGCGTCAGCCACGGGCCGATGTTCAGGCGCCGCTCGGTCTGGTGGAACCAGGGCGACAGGGCGTCGTCGGTCAGCTCGGTCAAACCGAAATGCTCTCGCCAGTAGGCCAGCGTCGACGACGGCGTGCGGAACGAGCTGGTCCAGTTGACCGTGGTCGAGCCGCCAACGCAACGCCCCTGAAGAATGTTGATGGCTTTGTCGGCCGTCTTGCGTGCGGCGCTTTCCTGGTACAGGCTGGGGTAGGCCTCGCTCTCGAGTTGGCGGAAGTCGCTGCTCGATTTCAGCGGGCCTTCTTCGACGATCACCAGCTTCAAGCCCGCGGCACTGAGTAGCTCGGCCGTGATGCCGGCGCCGGCGCCGCTGCCGATGATGGCCACATCGCATTCGAGCGTGGCTGGCACCGCGCCGCGCGTGCCGCCGAGCACGCGCCAGCCGCGCGCCAGGCCGTTGGCGATGGGATCGGAGATGCGGCTCGTCATCGTTGGGGCATCACTCAATCTGGCGTGGACCGGGGTAGCCGAGTTGCGCCCAGGTGGCGTTGTCGGCGAAGTAGGCGACGTGGGTCAGGTCGCGCAGCGCGTGGTAGGCCTGCTGGCGCAGGGCCAGCCGCGAGACGCGCATGGCTTGCAGCGCCGCGTTGATCTGTGCCACGCTGGCGCCGGACCATTCGGTCGCCAATCCAGCCAATGCCAGACGGCCGGGCGGCAGCGCGAGCAAGGCCAGCAACTCGCCAAACTCGCGCTGCGTTGCCGGTGGCAGCGCAGCCAGGGTCGCATCCATGCGATCCAGGTGCGCAGCCAGCGCCGATTGCTGCAGCGCGGGCTCGGCCGGCAGGCTGCCGTCGAGCACGCCCCGCGCAACGGCGTTGAGCACGCTGCGGCCGGTCGGCGTCAATCGGCCGTCGCGCCAGGCAGGCTCATGGAACAGGGCCACGCCGCCGACCAGGGTGAGCGCGGCGCCGCTGGCCAAGCCCAGCTTGAGCAGAGTCCGACGTTGCATCGAGACAAGTGTTGCATCATTGCGCGACGGCCCGTTAGGGATCGTCAACTAACCGGCGACCCGACAAACCCGACATGAACAAGAGCGGCGAGCTGATCCTGCAGCACCTGGGGGCCGTGAGGGTGGAGCGAGCCGCGCGAGGCGCGAGCGCGCAACTCGCCAGCCGCGTTATCCAAGTCAAGCGCTATCAACAGGCCCGTTTCGCGCGCAGCTATGCCGATCTGCTCAGCCACCCGCGCTATGCCGGTGCGGCGCGCTTCTTTCTCGATGACCTGTACGGTCCGGGTGACTTCAGTCAGCGCGACGCGCAGTTCGCGCGCATCGTCCCGGCACTGGTGCGCTTGTTTCCGCGCGAGGTGGTCGATACCGTCGAGACATTGACCGCGTTGCACGCGCTGTCGGAACAGCTCGACACGGAGATAGCGCGCCATATCGACGCGACCCCACTGACGGCAGCCGCTTATGTGGCTGCTTGGCGCATCACCGGCCAGCCGGCGAGCCGCCAGCGCCAGATCGAATTGATGCTCGGCGTCGGCCGCGCGCTCGACGTCTACACCCGCCGCCCTCTGTTGCGCCACAGCCTGCGCGCCATGCGGGTGCCTGCGCGTGCCGCGGGTTTGTCGGCCCTGCAGAGCTTTCTGGAGAGCGGCTTCGCCACCTTTCGCGCCATGAACGGCGCGCTGGAGTTTCTTGCTCAGATTTCGCAGCGCGAACGCGCAATGGCCGAGAGTCTTTTTGGGATGGCGTCAGCCGCCGACCCGCTGGAACAACTGCCGGAAGAAGTCGTCGGTGGCCATCGGCATGCGCTCTCCAAAAGGC
>JANOKY010000638.1:0-2127 GCA_031419635.1 Burkholderiales bacterium
TGCTGGCGCAGAGCCTGATCCGCAGCGACCGCGACCAGGCCCTGTACCGCCTCGGCGTGAGCGAAGACACCGCCAGCCTGATCGGCGCGTTGACCCCGGCGCAGATGATGAAGATCGCCGGCGGCAACACCCTGCTGTGCCGCTTCCGCATGGACGACGAGCTGGTCTGGAACCTGATCACCAGCCATGGCAAGAGCGCGGCCAACGAATGCGTCGGCCGCCTGCATGCGGCGATCCTGCTGGCAGGACGGCACCAAGAAGCCGCCTGACCCAAGCGACGCACATAACAACGATTCGAGGAGCACGACACCATGGCCCGCAACAAGAGCATCCTCACCGAAGCCCGGCAGATCGAACGCGCCGTCGTGCTGATCCACCTCGGCGCCCGCCTGCAGGTGCTGGAGAGCGAAACCGATCTCAGCTACGAGCGCCTGCTGCGCCTGTACAAGGAAGTCGCAGGCAAGAGCCCGAGCAAGGGCCAGTTGCCGTTCTCCACCGACTGGTTCATGACCTGGCAGCCCAACATCCACGCCAGCCTGTTTCTCAACATCCACGAGTACCTGAACAAGGTCACCGCGCTGGACGAGATCGATGTCGTCATCAAGGCCTATCAGCTCTACCTCGAGCAGACCCAGGCCCAGGGCCTGGAGCCGATGCTGTCGGTGACGCGGGCCTGGCGCCTCGTCAAGTTCGTCGACAACGGCATGCTGACGATGACCGAGTGTTCGAGTTGCCACGGCCATTTCGTGACCCACCCGCACGAGATCGCGAAGCACTACGTTTGCGGCCTGTGCGCGCCGCCGGCCCGCGCCGGCAAAGGCAAGGCGGCGGGGGCGCTGCAGCTCGAAAGCCACCGCAGCATGGCACTGGCGCACTGAGGTTTGCGCGGTCAATCCGGCCCTGTTGACGCGATCAACGCGGGCGGCGGCGGGCCAGACTCGCTCAAGCGTGGGCTGGCTGCGCCGATATCTAACGCAGCAGCCCCGCCCGCACTCCACACACCATGTTTGTTCTCATCGGTTGGCTCGTTGCGCTGGGCGCCGTGTTCGGCGTGTTCATCCTGCACGGCGGCAACATCAGCGTCGTGCTGCACGCGCTGCCGTTCGAGATGGCGGCGATCGGCGGTGCGGCCTTCGGCGCCTTCTTGGCCAACAACCAGACCAAGGTGCTCAAGGCCACCGCGCGCGGCCTGGCGCTGTGCTTCAAGACCAGCAAGTACACCAAGGCCCGCTACATGGAGCTGATGGCCCTGATGTACGACATCCTGCAAAAGGCGCGCAAGGAAGGCCTGATGTCGATCGAGAACGACGTCGAGTCGCCGCATGAATCGCCGCTGTTCAAGAAATACCCGGGTGTCGGCAGCGACCACCATGTGGTCGAGTTCGTCACCGACTACCTGCGCATGATGGTCTCGGGCAACCTGAATTCGCACGAGATCGAATCGCTGATGGACAGCGAGATCGAAACCCACCACCACGAGGCGCACTCCGCCGTGGCCGCCTTGCAGCGCCTGGCCGGCGGCCTGCCGGCTTTCGGCATCGTGGCCGCGGTGCTGGGCGTCGTCAACACGATGGGCTCGGTCGGCCAGCCGCCGGCCGTGCTGGGCGCGATGATCGGCTCGGCCCTGGTCGGCACCTTCCTCGGCATCCTGCTGGCTTATGCCTTCGCCGAGCCGCTGGCCGGCCTGCTCGAGCAAAAGGTCGACGAGAGCAGCAAGGAGCTGCAATGCATCAAGACCACCCTGCTGGCTTCGATGCAGGGCTACGCGCCGCAGGTGGCGGTCGAGTTCGGCCGCAAGGTGCTGTACTCGACCGAGCGGCCGACCTTTGCCGAGCTCGAAGGCCACGTCAAAGGCAAGAAGTGACGAACTCACCTCGCGCGACCAAGGCCATGCGCGGAGCCGGCTCCGCCGGGCCGCTGCATGAGCCCCCTCGGGGGGTGGCGAAGGCGCGCAGCGACAAGCCTGGGGGTCAGTAACCATGGCTGGAGACGCCAAGAAGCTTCAGCCGATCATCATCAAGCGCGTCAAGAAGGGCGGCCACGCTGTCCATGGCGGAGCCTGGAAGATCGCCTATGCCGACTTCGTGACGGCCATGATGGCCTTCTTCCTGTTGATGTGGCTGCTGG
>JANOKY010000639.1:0-7467 GCA_031419635.1 Burkholderiales bacterium
TCCACAAGACCTTGCCCGTCTTGGCGTCGAGCGAGACCAGCTTGGCGTCGAGCGTGCCCATGTAGAGCTTGTCGCCCATGATCGCCACGCCGCGGTTGTTGGGGCCGCAGCAGTAGGTCATCACCGGCCCCTGCTTGTGCTTGTAGTGCCAGAACTCCTTGCCGGTGACGGCATCGACGGCATAGACATGGTTGTACGAGGTGGTCAGGTACATGATGCCGTCGACCACGATCGGCGCCGTTTCCATCGACTCGAGCACTTCGGTCTGGAATACGAATGCGGGCTTCAACTTGGCCACGTTCTTGGTATTGATCTGCGACGCCGCGTAATAACGCGTTTGCGCGTAGTTGCCGTTGCTGTGCAGGAAGTTCGCGGCGTCGTTGGCGGCGGCGCTGAGTTTGTCTTGCGCCACCGAAATGCTCTTCGGTACCGGTGCGCCGGTGGCGGCTGCCGCACCGCCCTGAATTTCCTGCGCTTGGATCACGGTCGGGGCCATGGCCAGCGTGGCCGCGGCTGCCAGCAGGGTGCGCCAGGGCAGGCGCTTGGAGGTCGAGACGGTCATGTTGACTCCTGGTTTTTTTGCAGAGCTGCGTTTCGGCAAGATGCCGGGTGCAGGCGAGCGTGGCGGTTCTGGTCCGAGGTAATACACAAGTGCCTGGGCATGAACACGCGCGCAGAAGAGCTTAGCGAGCGCTAGACTGAATGCAAGCGGGTTGTTACCTGTCGGGCGGTTGGCGCACGGCGGACTTGCCCAGTGGAGCCTGTCACCCGTGCGTCGCCTTCTCCCTAGATTGATGATCGTTTTGCTTGCCCTCGGTGCCGTCAGCACCGCAGCGCAGCAGCCCAGCCCGATGACCCTGAACGCGCAGTTGCTGGTGGCCGCGCGGCAGGCCGACCTGCCCACGCTGTCGCGCCTGCTCGACAATGGCGCGGCGCCCAATTCGCGCAACCGGCTGGGCAAGACCAGCCTGTTGATCGCCGCCGAGAAAGGCAACTTGGCGATGGTCGAGCGCCTGCTCGCCGTCGGCGCCGATGTACAGCAGGCTTCGCTGGAAGGCGTCACGCCGCTGATCGGAGCGGCCTACTTCGGCCGCGGCGATGTCGCTCGCCGCCTGCTGTTGGCGGGTGCGCGCACCGAGCCGATCGACCGCATGGAGCGCTCGGCGATGGTCTACGGTGCGGCACTCGGCCACACCGAGGTGGTGCAGGCCTTGCTCGACCGTGGCATCGCTGTCGACACGCCTTATGCCAATCGTCTGACGGCCCTGATGTGGGCCGCCGGCCAGGGCCAGGGCGACGTGGACAAGCTGCTGCTGGCGCGCGGCGCGCGCACCGATCTCACCGACGACCGCGGCTTCACCGCGGCGCGGATGGCGCAGGACGCCGGCCACAGCGCGCTCGTGGCGCTGCTGGCGCCGCGCTGAAACGCGGCCGGCGATCGAGGCGCGTTACGCCGACGCCGACACTGCGTCGGCGAGTGCCGAGGCCTGCGCCACGCGCCCGTACCAGTTGATGACGGCGGGCGCTTCAGGCGCCGTCGCGCCGCGTTGAACCTCCTGGCACAGGGTGCGAAAGCCGGCCATGCGCTCGCGCTTCCAGCGCTCGGCCAGCACCGGCAAGCGTGCTTCGCGCAGGTTGCCCAGCGCCCATTGGCGGCCGAAGGCGTATTCGACCGGAACGACGGTGCCGTCGGCCTCGACGATCAAGGGCGACAGCAGTTCGCCGAGCGGCCGGTCGAGCGCCGGCCAATCGGCCGCGGCAAACACCGTCTCGGGCGCGGCCGCCATCGCGTCGCGGCCGGCCACATCGAGCTGGATCACCAGGCGATCGCCAACCAGCTCCTTCAGCCGCGCCACCGCCAGCACGGCGTATGACAACTCGGTGGCGTCGGGCACGGCGGTGCCCAGCCGCTCGCGCGCGCGGCCGACCGCTTCGAGCGGGTGCACCTGCAGCAACCGCGCGCCTTGCGCCAACGCGAACTCGGCGGCCCAGATCAATTCATCGAGGTTGAATTGAGTCAGCGTGAAGATGAAGCCGAAAGCGATGCCGGCCGCGCGCAGCGCCGGCAGCCGCCGCGCCATGGTGGCGAAGGCGCGGGGGTGGCCGCGCATGCGGTCATGCGATTCGGGCCTGCCGTCCAGGCTGATCGCCACCAGGCCGGCGGCGCCGTTCAATGCTTCGATGTGCCGAACGTCGAGCAGCATGCCGTTGGTGGTGACGGTGGTCAGCAGACCCAGGCTGCGCGCGTGCAGCAGCAAGGCGCGCAGTGGCCGAAACATCAGCGGCTCGCCGCCGGAAAAGCCGACCACGTTGTAGCCGGCGCGGGCCGCGTCGTCGATCACGCCGTGCCACAGCGCCAGCGGCAGCTCGTCGAGGTGGTCGGGGCCGGAGCTGGAGTAGCAGTGGCTACAGCGCAAGTTGCAGCGCCGCGAAACGTGCAGTTGCACGACGCGCAGCGCAGCACCGGTCGGCCCCATGGTGCGCCGCCTTCAG
Organism: Burkholderiales bacterium; assembly: GCA_031419635.1. Classification (GTDB taxonomy): domain Bacteria; phylum Pseudomonadota; class Gammaproteobacteria; order Burkholderiales; family Burkholderiaceae_C; genus CADEEN01. The sequence goes on from JANOKY010000639.1 coordinate 2,494, forward strand.
CGGATGGCCGCCGGCAGGTTGCTGACGTTCAATCCCGCCATGTCGATGACGCCGGGCTTGCCGAGAGGAAAGCCTTCGACGACCAGACCGCCCTTGATGAGCTGCCCGGCCAGGCTGCCGACGAACTCTGGCTTCATGCGCAGCGTGGCCCAGAACACATCGGGCCGCGGCTGGCCCTTGATCCACCAGCGGTCGATGATGAATTGGTCGGCCGAGACGCCGAAGGCTTTGGCCATCGATGCCTCGCTCAATTGAGCCTTCTCAGCGCCGAGCATTTCCATCAGCTTGGCCGAGCCACGCGCTTCTTCGTCTTTCATGATGATTCCCTTGTCGAATGCGGACACGATGACCGCAGCGCCACTGTAGGAACGCCGCGTGCGCGTCGTCACCCCTAGGTCGCCGCGGGAAGACGCTGCGAACTAGGGGGCGAGGCGCAGCTCGCGCGGTGCGATGTCGCTGCATTGGTAACAGATCGATCAGCGTGAAACCAACGTGGCCGACGCGGAACCGAAATCCAGCAGCGGCTTGCGTTGCTGGCCATATTGCTGCGCTGACGTCGCGCACGGTCAAGGCCCGCCGCGCGCCAGCCCCAGCCGCTCGACGTTTCGCTTCTCGGCGGCGTAGCCGTCGCGCAGCGCGCGGCCATAATCGTCGGGGCCGAGGTAGGCAATCTCCTGGTCGTACTTGGCCAGTTCGGCCACGTGCGCGGGGTCGAACAGCGCGGCCTTGAAGGCATCGTGCAGGGCGCGCACGACGCCCGGTGCCAAGCCGCGCGGCCCCGCCAGGCCGTAGGGCGACATGGCCACGATGTTGTAGCCCAGCTCGCGCAACGTGGGCACCTGCGGCCAGCGCCGCGTGCGATGCTCACCCAATGTCAACAGCAGGCGCAGCCGGCCGCTGTCGACGAAGGGCGCGAAGCCGTTGCTGTTCAAGCCGATCTGCACCTGGCCCGCGGCCACCGCGATCATCTGCTCGGCCGTGCCCTTGTACGGCACATGCACGTAGCTCAGGCCCTTGGCCGCCATCAACTCGTCCATTGCCAGGTGCGGGGTCGAGCCGACGCCGTTGCTGGCCACGGTCAGCGCGCCCGGGTGCGCGCGGGCGTAGGCCAGCACATCGTCGAGCGTTTTGAAGCCGCTGTCGGGTTGCGTCAGCATGCCGAAGGTCACGCCCGAGAGCTGGATGATCGGCGTGGTGTCGCGGATCGGATCCCACAGCACGCGTTGCAAGTAGGGTGCGCGCAGCACCGTCTGCGGCAGTTGCGCGATGGTGTGGCCATCGGGCGCGGCTTGTTGCAGGATCGGCATCGCCAGCGTGCCGCCGGCGCCGCCGCGGTTGTCGACCAGCACGCGCTGGCCGAGCTGGCGGCCGGCCAGCTCGGCCAGCAAGCGCAGCGTCAGGTCGGTGGCGCCGCCCGCCGGCCAGGGCACCCACAGCGTGATCGGTCGCGACGGATATTCATCGCCGGGTTGCGCGCGGAGCGCCCGCGCCGGGGCACCGAGGCTGGCGGCCGCGAGCGCGCGCAGCAGATGGCGGCGGGTCAGGGCGGGCGCCGTCATGCCGGCCCCCCGCGCTTGGCCAGTTGGCCGAAGCCGCGTTGCGGGTCGTAGCCCCAACTGGCCAGTACAAAGCACGCCATTAGCGTGCCGAGCACAACCCACGGCGACGCGCCCGCGTCCTGGCCATACAGCGCAAAGCGCAGCCATTCGACCGCATGTGTGAAAGGATTGAAGCGCGCCAGTTGATAGACCCAGCCGGCGCCCGACTCCTCGAGCTTCCACAGCGGGTACAGCGCGGTGGAGATGAAGTACATCGGGAAGATGACGAAGTTCATCGTGCCGGCGAAGTTCTCGAGCTGCTTGATGTGCACCGACAGCAGCAGGCCCAGCGCGCCGAGCATCAGGGCGGCCGACACTGCGGCCAGCAGCACCTGCGGCGTCTGCGGCCCCCACACCGGCAGGGGGGTGCCGAGCAGGGCGGCGACGATGACAAAGGCCGCCGCCTGGGCCAGCGACAGCACCGCGGTGGCGGTGAGCTTGGACAACAGGATCCACCAGCGCGGCAGCGGCGCGGTCAGCAGCAGGCGCATCAAACCCATCTCGCGGTCGTAGACCATCGCCAGGCTCGACTGCATGCCGTTGAACAACAGCACCATGCCGATCAAGCCCGGCGCGATGTAGACGTCGTACGGGATGTAGGTTTCGTAGGGCGGCGCGATCGCCACGCCGAAGACATTGCGAAATCCCGCCGCGAACACCGCCAGCCAAAGCAGCGGCCGCACCAGCGCCGAAACCAGCCGGCCGTACTGGCGCACGAACTTCATCAGCTCGCGCATCACGATCGCCCGCATGGCTTGCAAGCAATGCTTCACCGCGTCACCTTGCAGAGTTTCTCCGGCGCATCGGCGCCGAGCGTGTCGAGTGTGTTGCGCGGGTGCAGGATGCCGTCGACCGGGGCCATGCCGATGACGGCCTGGCCGTCGGTCAGCAGCAGTGGCTGGCGCAGTTGGCCGTCCCAGGGGCGAAAGCTCAGATTGACGCCTTTGGAGCCGTCGAGTTCCGTCGTGGTCAGGGCTTTGGCCCAGGCTGCGGCGGGGCCCTTCGGCGCGGCCAGTGCCGCCGCCACCAAGGCGCGGCCGGCCAGCCATGCGGCCCAGTCATGCGCGGTCATCGGGCGCTTGGCGGCCTTGGCGAAGCGGCGCGCGACTTGGGGTGCACCGAAGCGATCGAACTGCGCGTGCCAGGCCAGCGCGGCCAGGCCCGCGTCGCCGACCACCGGCCGCGGCAATGCCGTGCGGTAGGGCAGGGCGCGGGCGAATTCGCCGTCGCTGTCGACCACCCAGACCGCGTCGTAGGCCAGGCCGCCGGTCAGCAGCAAGGGGTTGGCGGCGTCGCGCTCGCGCGGGTCGGCCGACAGCTTGAAGGTTTTGGCCGCGACGAGCTTCAAGCCGTAGCGCTTGATCGCCGCCTGCGCTGCCGCGCTGCGCGGCGTGTCGGCCGCGCTCGGGCCGGTGAGCAGCAGCACCTGGCTCCATTTGCGCGCGAGCAGGGTCTGCGCCAGCGCGTCGGCGCGCATGCGTTCGCTGGGCAAGACGTGCCACAGGTTGGCGCGGCAATCGGTTTCGCGCAATGCGTCGCTGGCGTTGCCGAGGTTGAGCACGGGCAGCTTCACCGCGTCGGCCACCGCGCGGGTCCAGTCGGCCGGAAGGTCGATGAGCAGCACCGCGGCGCCGGCCTTCTCGGCCTGTTGCGCGGCGGCGCGCGCGCCCTCCAGGCTGGTGGCGCCGAGCTGGTCGAGCGTGACGGCGCTGCCGGCGGCGTCGAGCTCGAACTTGGCTTCGTCGATGGCCACCTGCACGCCGTCGCGTGCCGGGCCGCCGGGCTGGCCGAGGTAGGCGCGTTCGACGCGGCTGCGCTCGAAGCGCGCGTCCTCCGTCGGCGCGATCAGCGTGGCGCGCAGCGGCGCGGCGGCGGCCGGCAACAGCGCGGCGGCCAGGGCCAGCGCGATCAATGCGGTGAATTTCGTCGTGCGCGTCACTCGATCACCAGCGCCTGGTACGGCACGCGGCCCACCGGCACCGTCTTCAGCGCCTTGGCCGCGGCCACATCGATTACCGTCATGTCGTCTGACAGGCCGTTGACGACATACAGCCGCGCCTCGGCCTTGTCCAGCGCCACGTTCCAGGCCCGCTTGCCGGCCAGCACCAGGTGCGTGACCTTGCGTGCGCGCACATCGATGAAGGCGACATGGTTGGCGCGGCCCAGGCCGACGAAGGCGCGCGTGCCGTCGCGTGTCATCGTGATGCCTACCGGCGTGATCTCGGCCGCGCGCGCGCCGGGCACCTCGAAGCGAAGGGTCTGCACCACGCTGTGGTCCGCGGTGGCGATGATGCTGACGCTGGCGTCGAGTTCGTTGGTGACCCACAGCTCGGCGCCATCGGCGGTCAGCGCCATGCGCCGCGGCCGTTTGCCGACCTTGATGTTCTTCGTCACCTTGGCCATTGCGATGTCGATCACATGCACCAGGCTGGCGACCTCGGAGGTCACGTACACCGTCTTGCCGTCGGCCGAGACCTTCACGCCTTCGGGCTCCTTGCCGACAGTCACGGTCTTCAGCAGCTTGCCGCTGGCGATCTCGATGAAGCTCAGCGTGGCCTCGTCTTCGTTGGTGACGAACAGCAGCTTGCCGTCGGGCGAAAGGTCGAAGGCCTCGGGGTCGTCGCCCAGCGGCAGCCGGCCGACCGATTTGCGCGTGGCCAGGTCGATCACGTCGGCGGCGTTCGATTCGCCGCAGGCCACCAGCAACTGTTTGCCGTCGACCGAGCGCTGGATGTGGCGTGGGCGCTTGCACGTGGGCAGGGTGCCTTGCACAGTCATCGTGGCCGCGTCGACGATCGCCAGCGCGTTGTCCTTCTCGCTCGACACGAAGACCAGCGGTGCGGCGGCGGCCGGGGCGGCGAGCAGGGTGCAGAGCAACAGCAGGGTCGGTGTCTTCACGGTGTCTTGTCTCTTGGCAATGGGGACGCGGTGCGGGCGATGAAGCCGGCTTCGAGTGTCGCTGCACCGAGCGCCGCGGTCACCGCGGCCGGCGTGCCGTCGGCCAGCAGCCGGCCCTGGTGCAGCACCAGCACGCGATCCGCCGCAACGGCTTCTTCGACCAGATGCGTGGCCCAGAGCACGCAACTGTTGCGCTCGGCCACGTCCTTGTGCAGGGCGGCCAGCAGGTCGCGGCGCGATTGCGGATCGAGGCCGACACTGGCTTCGTCCATCAACAGCACGGCCGGGCGGTGCAGCAGGGCGCGCACCAGTTCGACCTTGCGCCGCGTGCCGCCCGACAGCTCGCGCGCGGCGCGGCCGCGGTCGGCCGCGATGCCCAGCGCCGCGCAGCCTTGTTCGATGCGCTCGGCGGCCACGGCGCGCGGCAGGCCGTGCAGGTCGGCATGAAAGCGCAGGTTGCGCTCGACGCTGAGGTCCA
>JANOKY010000640.1:0-2113 GCA_031419635.1 Burkholderiales bacterium
GCACCGAAAACGTGAATATTCGGCAGCGCGTTCAGATGATCTCGAAGTAGCGCTTCAATTCCCAGTCGGTAACGGCGTCCTGCCACTGGCGCCATTCCCACTCGCGCGTCGCGGCGAAGTGGTCGACGAAGGTGTCACCCAGGAAGTCGCGCGCGATGGCGGACTGACGGAAGCTGCGCGTGGTCTCGATCAGCGAGCGCGGCGCGCGCGCGATGTTCTCAGCGCCCTGGTTGGTGCCGGTGATCGGCGGCGCGGTGAGCTTCAGGCCCTTCTCGACGCCGTGCAGGCCGGCGGCGATCACGGCGGCGATCGCCAGGTAGGGGTTCACGTCGGCGCCGGGGCAGCGTGTTTCCAGGCGCGTCGCCTTGGGCGAGCCGGCGATGACGCGAAAGCTCGCGGTGCGGTTGTCGAGGCCCCAGGTCGGTTTCACCGGCGCCCAGAAACCATCGACCAGGCGCTTGTAGCTGTTGATCGTTGGCCAGAACATGGGCGCGAACTCCATCAGGCAGGCCACCTGGCCGGCCAGGTAGCTCTCGAACAATGGGCTCATCGAGCGCTTGTTCTTGGCGTCGTAGAACAGATTGGTCTTGCCGTCGGAAAGGCTCTGGTGGATGTGGCCCGAACAACCCGGGTACTGCGCGCTCCACTTGGCCATGAAGCTGGGCATGATGCCGAAACGGTGGCCGATTTCCTTGGCCCCGGTCTTGAACAGGATCGCGCGGTCGGCGGCTTCCAGGGCTTCGCTGAAGGTGATCGCGACCTCGTACACACCCGGGCCGGTTTCGGTGTGCAGGCCCTCGATCGGCACGCCGAAGGCGGCCATCTCGTCCATCAGCGCATTGAAGAACTCGCGGTTCTGGTTCATGCGCAACAGCGAGTAGCCGAACATGCCGGGCGTCAGGTTGGTCGGGCCCACGCCCTTCTTCGCGGCCCAGGTGTGGGTGGTCTCGAGGAAATTGAACCACTCGAATTCCATCCCGGCCATCGCCACGACGCCGAGCTTCTCGGCGCGCTTGAGCACGCGCTTCAAGGTCTGCCGCGGGCACACCGCGTAGGGCGTGCCGTCGGCGTTGATGAACTCGCCGAGAAAGAAGGGCACACCCCCGTCCCACGGTACATGGCGCGCGGTGTCGAGGTCGATGCGCGCCAGCGCGTCGGGGAAACCATGCTGCCAACCGGTGACCTGGGTGTTGTCGTAGCAGACATCCTGCGAGTCCCAGCCGAAGACCACGTCGCAGAAGCCGAAGCCGCCGTTCGGGTGCGCTTGGGCCGCGCCGAAGAACTTGTCGCGGTGCAGGTACTTGCCACGCAGGATGCCGTCGATGTCGCTGCAGGCTACCTTGACCTTGACGGTGTTCGATGTGCGCACGGCGGCCAGCGCCGGATGTTCCTTGCTGCTCTTGTTGGCCATGACGTTTCCTCAGAGCGCCGGTGCGCCCGATGCGATGCCCATTTCGCGCAGAGTATCGGCCACGGCACCCACCGCCTGGCGCATCTCATTGCGGCCGATGGCGCCGATGCAGCCGACGCGGAAGGTCTCGACCTGCGTCAGCTTGCCCGGATACAGGATGAAGCCGCGCGCCTTGGCCGCCGCGTAGAAGCGCTTGAAATCATAGTGTGTGTCGGCCGGGGCGTGGAAGGTGACGATGATCGGCGCCTGCACTTCCGGCCGCAGGAAGGCTTGGAAGCCGAGTGCGGTCATGCCGTCGATCAGCGTGCGGCAGTTGTCGCTGTAGCGCGCCAGCCGCGCCGGCTGCCCGCCCTCTTCGACGAACTGCGTCACCGCTTCGGCCAGGGCCAGCATCACATGCGTGGGCGGCGTGAAGCGCCACTGCGTCGTCTTTTCCATATAGACATGCTGGTCGTGCAGGTCCATCGCCAGCGACTGGCTGTTGCCCGCGCAGCGGTCGAGGATGGCCTTGCGCAGGAACACGAAGCCCATGCCCGGCACGCCTTCGAGGCATTTGCCGCTGGCCGCCACCAGGGCATCGAAGCGAACGATGCGGGCGTCGATCGGCAGCGCGCCGAAGGAGCTCATCGCGTCGACGATCAGGCCCTTGCCGTGGCGCTCGCAAACCTCGGCCACCGCGGCCAGCGGATTGAGCACACCGGT
>JANOKY010000641.1:0-3933 GCA_031419635.1 Burkholderiales bacterium
CCATCACCCGCGAAGAGGGCCTGACCTTCGCCGACACGCCGACCAACCTGCTGTGGCGCCTGCAGAATGAGTCCACGCCGATGTCGCGCCAGCCGCCCAAGCCCGACGAGCCCGATCCCTCGCTGTTCACCGAGATCACGCTGGACGTGCGGCCCGAGGAAAAGTCGCTCTCGAGCGCGTTTGGCCGCATGGCCTGATGCACTCGGCCCTGCAATTGGCCGAGGCATTGATCGCCCGGCCTTCGTTCACGCCTGACGATGCCGGCTGCCAGGAGCTGCTGAAGGCGCGCCTGGCGCCACTGGGCTTCGCTTGCGAGACGCATGTCTGCGGGCCGGCCGACTTTCGCGTCACCAACCTGCTGGCGATTCGCCGCGGCACGCGACCCGGCCCGACGCTGGCCTTTGCCGGCCACACCGACGTGGTGCCCACCGGCCCGCTGAGCCAGTGGACCAGCGACCCCTTCGTGCCCAGCCACCGCGGCGGCCTGCTCTATGGCCGCGGCGCGGCGGACATGAAGTCGTCGATCGCGGCCTTCACAGTGGCCGCCGAAAGCTTTGTGCGCGCCGCGCCTGACCACACCGGCGCGATCGCATTCCTGATCACCAGCGACGAGGAAGGCCCTTCGGTGGATGGCACCGTGCGCCTGGTCGAGTTGTTGAAGAGCCGGGGCGAAAAGCTCGACATGTGCATCGTCGGCGAGCCGACTTGCGTCGATGCGCTCGGCGACATGATCAAGAACGGCCGCCGCGGCACGCTGTCGGGCAAGCTGCGCGTGATCGGCGTGCAGGGCCATGTGGCCTACCCGCAGTTGGCGCGCAATCCGATCCACCTGTTCGCGCCGGCGTTGGTCGAGCTGACCACCACCGAATGGGACCGCGGCAACGACCACTTTCCGCCGACGACGTTTCAGGTCTCGAACATTCATGCCGGCACCGGTGTCGGCAATGTGATCCCGGGCGAGGCGGTGGTCGATTTCAATTTCCGCTTTTCGACCGAGAGCACGGCCGAGGGTTTGCAGGCGCGGGTGCAGGCGCTGCTGCAACGCCATGGCATCGAGCATGAACTGAAATGGACCCTCGGCGGCCAGCCCTTCCTGACGACGCCGGGCACCCTGACCGCCGCCGTCAGCGACGCGATCAAAGCCGTTTGCGGCCTGCGCCCGGTGCTGTCAACGACGGGCGGCACATCCGACGGCCGCTTCATTGCGACAATCTGCCCGCAGGTGATCGAACTGGGCCCGCGCAATGCGAGCATCCACAAGATCGACGAGCATGTGCAGGCGGCCGACATCGACCGCCTTGCAGACATCTACCGCGGCGTATTGGAAAGACTGCTGACATGAATCTGATCGAAATGATCGAGCGCCAAAGCGCCCGCCTCACCCAGGCGGGCGTTTCGTTTGGGCATGGCACCAGCAACGCCTTCGACGAAGCGGTGTGGCTGGCGCTGTGGCGCCTGGGCCTGCCGCTGGACGATCTGGACAGCGTGGCCGAGCGCCAACTCACGGCCGACGAAGGCGCGGCCATCGAGGCCCTGATCGAGCAGCGCATCGCCACGCGCCAACCCGCTGCGTACCTGACGCGCGAGGCCTGGCTGCAAGGCGTGGCGTTCTATGTCGACGAGCGCGTGATCGTGCCGCGCTCCTTGATCGCTGAAGTCATCGCCGACGGCACCCTCGACGCGTGGCTGCCGGCGCCCACCCGCCGCGTGCTCGACCTGTGCACCGGCAACGCCAGCCTGGCGGTGCTGGCGGCGCTGGCCTGGCCGCAAGTCAGCGTCGATGCCACTGACATCAGCAGCGAGGCGCTGGCGGTGGCACGCATCAACGTCGACAAGCATGCGTTGGCCGAGCGCATCACGCTGCATGCAGGCGATGGCCTGGCCGCCGTGGCCGGCCCACAGCACAGACCCTACGACGCGATCCTGTGCAACCCGCCTTACGTGAACGCGGCGTCGATGGCCGCGCTGCCGGCCGAGTACCGGGCCGAACCGTCCCTCGCGCTGGCAGGCGGCGATGACGGCATGGACTTCATCCGCACCCTGATCGCCAGCGCCGCACAGCACCTGAGCGACCACGGCGTGCTGGTGCTCGAGATCGGCCAGGAATGGGCCCACTTCGACGCGGCGTTCCCCACCCTCGAGAGCGTCTGGCTGCCCACCAGCGCCGGTGAAGACCAGGTGTTGCTGCTCACGCGCGAGGCCCTCGTCCGATCACCGCGGACAATTCAAGCATGAAAGCTGCCGTCCTCCAGGCCTACGGCCAGCCCTTGGCCCTGCTCGATCTGCCGACCCCCGTGCCGTTGGTCGACGAGGTGCTGGTGAAAGTCGAAGCCTGCGGTGTGTGCCACTCCGATCTGCACATCATCGACGGCGACACGCCCGGCTTCAAGGCCGGCACCAAGGCGCAATTGATCCCTGGGCATGAAGTGGTCGGCCGCGTCGTCGCACGCGGTGCCGAGGTGACACAGCTCGAGATCGGCCAGCGAGTCGGCGTCGCCTGGCTGCACCACGCCTGCGGCACTTGCGAGCTGTGCCTGGGCGGGCGCGAGAACCTGTGCCGCAAGGGCACGGTGACGGGCATGACGGTCGATGGCGGTTATGCCGAGTTCATGCGCGCCAAGGCCAGCCACGCGCTGCCGATCCCCGACGTGCTCAGCTCGGTTGAAGCCGCTCCCCTGTTCTGTGCCGGCGTCACCAGTTTCCGCGCGCTGCACAACGCCGGTGTGGCGCCCGGCCAGCGTGTGGCCGTCGTCGGCGTCGGTGGCCTGGGCCACCTGGCCGTGCAGATCGCGCTGGCGGCGGGCGCCGAAGTCATCGCCATCGATGTCGCCGACGACAAGCTGGCGGCGGCACGCGCGCTCGGCGCTGCACACGCCTTCGACGCGCGCTCGCCCGACACGCCCAAGGCCGTTCGCGCGCTGGGCGGTGCGCACATCGCCGTGGTCACTTCAGCCGCGCGCGCCGCCTTCGACCTGGCCTTCAAGTGCCTGCGCCCGGCCGGCACGCTGGCCATCGTCGGCCTGCCGCCCGAGCCGCTGCAGTTCTCTGCACTGGCGATCGTCAGCGGCGAGTTCCGCATCGTCGGCAGCGCGGTAGGCACCCGCGACGACCTGCGCGCCACGCTCGCTCTTGCTGCCGCCGGCCAACTGCGCTGCCACTGCCACACCCGGCCCCTGAGTGAGGCCAACGCCGCGCTCGACGACCTGCGCGCCGGCCGCGTGCAAGGCCGCACTGTCCTGATTCCCACATGATCACCGTTCGCAACGTCACCCTGCGCCGCGGCGCCAAAGTCGTTCTGCAAGGCGCCACCTTCACCCTCAACCCCGGCGAAAACGCCGGCCTGGTGGGGCGCAACGGGGCGGGAAAATCCAGCCTGTTCGCGCTGCTCGCCGGCCGCCTGCACGCCGACACCGGCGACGTGGAAATGCCGCCGCGCTGGCGCCTAGGCGAAGTGGCGCAACAGATGCCCGAGACGAGCCAGGGCGCGACAGACTACGTGCTCGATGGCGACGCGCCCTTGGTGGCGGCGATGACCGCGTTGGCAGCGGCCGAAGAAGCCCACGACGGCCACGCCATGGCCGACGCCCACATGGCCATCGACGAGGCCGGTGGCTTCGACGCGCGGGCCCGCGCCCAGGCCATGCTGCTCGGCCTGGGCTTTCGCAACGAACAGCTCGAAGCGCCGGTGAACAGCTTTTCCGGCGGCTGGCGCATGCGCCTGCAGCTCGCCCGCGCGCTGATGTGCCCGGCCGATTTGCTGCTGCTCGACGAGCCGACCAACCACCTCGACCTCGACGCCCTGGTGTGGCTCGAAGCCTGGCTGAAGCGATTTGCCGGCACCCTGGTGATCATCAGCCATGACCGCGAGTTCCTCGACGCGGTGACGCGCGTGACCCTGCATGTGGACGAAGGCACGGTAACGCGCTACGGCGC
>JANOKY010000642.1:0-6900 GCA_031419635.1 Burkholderiales bacterium
GGCGTATTACGCCACCGCCGACTACGTGTCGATGCACAACCACGACACCGGCACCTCGTCGGACGCGTTCTATGCCTACCTCGGCCGCAACACCGGCAAGGTGGGCTATCGCACGCCGACCTTCGGCGGCGCCACGGTCGATGCGTCTGTGACCGAGGGCGGCAGTCTCAACCGCACGTACGATTTCGCGTTCAACTACGACGCGGGTCCGCTGCACCTGGGTGCTGGCTACGAAAAGAACTCACCGACGAACAAGAACGCCAAGGAGTTCGCTGTCCGCGGCCTGTACGAAATGGGTGCGTTCACCTTCGGTGCCTACATTCAGCGCGACACCGACGGCTACGGCATCAACTTCGGCAACCGCACGACAACCCGCTTCTCGGGCATGTACGCGATGGGCAACACCGAGTTCCACGCCAACTTCGGCCACGCGGGCGACTACAGCAAGCTCGCTGGTGACCAGGCCGCCAACCAGTACACCCTGGGCATCAACCAGAACCTGAGCAAGCGCACCAAGATCTACGGCTTCTACACCAAGATCGCCGACAAGGGCACGATCTACGGCGACTTCAGCTCGATCGCCATCGGCGTTCGCCACAACTTCTGATCGCCGCAGCCGCCCGGCTGCTGCACAGAAAAAAATAGGCCGGTCGCGAGACCGGCCTTTTTCTTTGTCGTTCGTCAACCTCGCGGGTGGTGCTGCGCGTGCAGCGTGCGCAAACGCTCGCGCGCCACATGGGTGTAGATCGTGGTCGTCGAGATATCGGCGTGGCCGAGCAGCAGTTGCACCGCGCGCAGGTCGGCGCCGTGGTTGAGCAGGTGGGTGGCGAAGGCATGCCGCAGCGTGTGCGGCGACAGCGGCGCATCGATGCCGGCGGCCAGGGCATGGCGCTTGACCAGCTTCCAGAACGTCTGCCGCGTCATCGCGCCGCCGCGGGCGGTCACGAACAGCGCGTCGCTGGCCTGGCCGTCCAGGATCGTGCGGCGCGATTCGGCGATGTAGCGCGTGATCCAGCCATGCGCCTCTTCGCCGAAGGGCAGCATGCGCTCCTTCGATCCCTTGCCGGTGACGCGCAAGGCACCTTCGGCCAGACCCACCTGCACGGTCTTGATCGACACCAGTTCGCTGACGCGCAGGCCGCTGGCATACATCAGCTCGAGCATCGCGCGGTCGCGCAAGCCCAGCGGCGTGGCCACGTCGGGCGCCGCGAGCAGGGCCTCGACCTGGACCTCGGACAGTGATTTGGGCAATCGCGGAATCTGCTTGGCGTTGCGCAGGCGCAGCGTCGGGTCGGCCAGCACAAGTTTCTCGCGCAAGGCCCAGCGGAAGAAGCGTTTGAACACCGTCAGCCGCCGGTTGGCGCTGGTGGCGCGCGAGCCTGCGTGCCGATGCGCGGTGTAGGCCAGCAGGTCGACTTCGCGCGTGGCCTCGACCAGGCCGCCGCTCTCGCGATCCAGCCAGGCCGCGTACAACTCGAGGTCACGCCGGTACGCGGCCAACGTGTTGGCGGCCAACCCGTCCTCGATCCACAGCGCCTCGAGGAAGCGCTCGATCAGCGCCTGACCGGGCGTGGGAACAGGCAGGGCCGACGGGTTCAATCGAGCTTGAGCTTTTGCTTGTCAACGACTTGCTTGTAGACCTCGAACTCGGCCTTGATCTGGGCCGCGAACTGATCCGGCGTGTTCAGCACCAGCAGCGAGCCGGTGTCTTCGATGCGCTTGCGCACCTCGGGCAGCTCGGCGGTTTTCTTCACCGCGGCGTGGACCTTGTCGACGACCTCTTTGGACAGGCCCTTGGGCCCGTAGATGCCGTAGTAGGCCATGCGGTTGACGGGTTCAAGGCCGACTTCCTTGAAGGTCGGCACATTCGGCAGCACCGCCAGGCGCTGCGGCGCGGCGACCACGATCGGGATCAGGCGGCCGTCCTTGATGAAGGGCAGCGCCGACGGCATGTTGTCGAAAATCATCGGCACCTGGCCGGCCACCGTGTCGTTCAAGGCCGGGCCCGCGCCGCGGTACGGGATGTGGGTGATGAAGGTGCCCGACAGGCTCTTGAACAGCTCCATCTGCAGGTGGCCGATGCCGCCGGTGCCCGAGCTGGCGAAACTGTACTTGCCGGGGTTCCTCTTCACCTCGGCGATGAAGCCGGCATAGTCGCGCGCCGGAAAGCTCGGGTGCACCGCGATCACATTGGGTGTGGCGGCGATGTTGATGATCGGCGTGAAATCGGTCGTCGGGTTGTAGCCGTTCTTCGGGTTGATGGCCGGGTTGGCTGCCGTGGTCGACACCGTGGCCATGCCCAGCGCATAGCCGTCGGGCGTGGCCTTCATGGTGTCCAGGGCGCCGATCGAGCCGCCGCCGCCGGCCTTGTTCTCGACCACCAGGGTCTGCCCGAGCGCCGCATTCGCGCGCTCGGCAACGACGCGGGCGACGATGTCGGTGGTGCCGCCGGGCGCGAAGGGCACCACCAGCCGCACCGGTTTGCTCGGGTAGGCCTGTCCTGAGCCTGTCGAAGTGGCCTGGGCCGCGGCCAGCGGCGCCAGGGCCGCCAGCGTGATCGCGGCGACGGCGGTTTCGAGCAGCGTTCTCTTCTTCATCGAGCCATCTCCTGGTGATGCGGTTGGAAGTTGGAAAAGCCAAGTCGGCAACGAAGATCGTCTCACGCTCTCACGCCACCGGCCCGCCGAGCAGGCCGATCTTGAGTTCGGCGTCGACCGGCTTGTCGCCAACAAAGATGCGCAGCAGCGCCGCGTACAGATCCTCGCCCGGGATCGGTTCGCCGAGCAACTGGCCGTTCAGCGCCAGTTGCAGGCCAAGGCCGGGCAGCCAGTCCAGATCGACCACGTCGCGCTTCTTCACTTTGCCGATGGCCCGCAGCAAAACGTCGAAGCGCGCCATGCGCTCGACCAAGGCCGGCCGCTCTTCGGGCGGCGTGTTGCGGTCGACACCCTTGTGGAATGCCTTCACGAATTCTTCGATATCGACGTCGAGCAGCATGCGTATCTGCAGCCGCTTGGCTCCGGTGGTGGCGTACACCTGCTGCGGCGTGCGCGCGCGGCTTCTCAGGTACAGGCCCGCCGCATAACCCTTGAGCCAGGCCACCGCGCGCAAGCCCACGCCGTTGAGCTCGAGCGCCTGGCCGGCCACGGTGGCTGCGCCGGCAAAGGTGACACCCTCGACCTTGATCGGCGCCGCCGCGAGCGCGCCGCGGCTGGCGAAAAGGGCCAAGACGGTCGCTGCCAGCAGACGGCGGCGCGATAGGGGAATTGGTGCGAGCATGAAAGGCGCAAGTGTGACCGACCGACGGACAACGCGCAGCTTGCCCTATCCGCCGACCGCGGCATTCCCCTTCCCGCTTCACGGGCAAAGGGAGCCCTGCGCCAGCGCCCAGTCGATGTGCTCCTGCACCAGTGGTGTGGCGGCATCGCGGCGCGCGCGAAGCGCCGCGCAGATCGATATATCCCCACTCGCCCGCAGCGCATTGCCCAGCGCCACCGCCAGGTTGCGCTGCCAGCGCTCAAAACCGATACGCCGGATCGCGCTGCCCTGGCTGCGTTGCAGAAACTCCGCTTCGCTCCACGCCCACAGGCCGAGCAGGGTCGGTGCGGTGAGCGGCTCGCGCGCATCGAAATCAGGCAGCGTGCTGCGCTGCGCGTACTTGTTCCAGGGGCAGACCAGTTGACAGTCGTCGCAACCATAGATGCGGTTGCCCATCGCCTGCCGCAGCTCAACCGGGATCGGCCCATCGTGCTCGATCGTCAGGTACGAGATGCAGCGCCGCGCGTCGAGCCGGTACGGAGCGGTGATGGCCTGGGTCGGGCAGACGTCGATGCAGGCCGTGCAGGTGCCGCAGTGCGCCTCGGCCGCCGACGTGGGCGGCAGCGCCAGGTCGACGAACAGCTCGCCGAGGAAGAACATCGAGCCGCCCTCGCGCGACAGGGCCAGCGTGTGCTTGCCGCGCCAGCCGATGCCGCTGCGCGCCGCGAGTTCGACTTCGAGCACCGGCGCCGAATCGGTGAAGACGCGGTGGCCGAACGGGCCGATCTCGGCAGCCAGCTTGTCGGCCAAGGTTTGCAGCCGCGCACGCAAGACCTTGTGGTAGTCGCGCCCCCGCGCATACAGCGAAACGCTGGCGGCCGAGGGCTCGGCCAGGCGCTGCCATTCGACCGCCTGCCAGCCATCGGCACTGCCCCGCGGCAGGTAATCCATCCGCGCCGTGATCACCGACAGCGTGCCCGCCACCAGCTCGGCCGGCCGCGCGCGGCGCGTACCGTGGCGCGCCATGTAGGCCATCGTGCCGTGCTGGCCCGCAGCCAGCCAGGCGGCCAGGCCGGGCTCGGCCGCGGCCAGGTCCACGCCGGCCACACCGATCTGGGAGAATCCCAACTCCTCGGCCCAGCCGCGCAGTTTGCCTAGCAACTGCGCGCCGTCGATAGCAGCATGGCCTTGTTGACGCATCCGCCGATTCTAGAAACCCGCACCGCCACCTGGCCCGATGAAGCGGCCTGCGCTGCTTTCGCCCAGCGCCTGGCGGCCTCGCCGCACCTGCTGGCCAACAGCTTCATCGCCCTGGCGGGCCCGCTCGGTGCCGGCAAGACCACCTTCGTGCGCCACCTGCTGCGCGCACTCGGTGTGCAGGGCCGCATCAAGAGCCCCACCTACGCGGTGCTCGAACCGTATGAGGTGAACGGCCTGGCGATTTCGCACTTCGATTTCTACCGCTTCAGCGATCCGCGCGAATGGGCCGACGCCGGATTTCGCGATGTCTTCGCCGCCCCGGGCCTGAAGCTCGCCGAATGGCCCGACAACGCGGCACCACTGCTGCCGCTGCCCGATTGGCGGATGGAACTCGAGCCGCTCGACGGTGACCAACGGTGCGTGACCGTTGACGCACTCACTGACCAGGGCCGGCACTTGCTGGCTGCTGTCGCATGACTCGCCGCAACGCGCTCAAACGAATCGGCAGCCTGGCCCTGCTGCTGCAAGCGCCGAAACTGGCCTTCGGCGCCGAGATCGTCGCCGTGCGCGTCTGGCCGGCTGCCGACTACACGCGGGTGACGATCGAGTCCGACAGCGCGCTGGTGGCGCGCCACACGCTGTTCAGCAGCCCCGACCGGCTGGTGATCGACATCGACGGCCTCGAGCTCAGCCCGCAACTGCGTGAACTGGTCGGCAAGGTGCGCGCTGACGACCCCTACATCGCCGGCCTGCGCGTCGGCCAATTCACGTCGCAGCCGCGCGTGGTGCGGCTGGTGATCGATTTGAAGCAGCCCGCCGCGCCGCAGGTCTTCACCCTCGCCCCGGTGGCGGCGTACAGGCACCGGCTGGTGTTCGACTTGAAACCCAGCGAGGCGCGCGACCCGCTGCTGGCGCTGATTCGCGACAAGGAACAGGCCGAGCGCGAGGCGGCCACCTCGGTGCGCGATGCGCTGGGTGAATTCATCGGCCGCGTTGACAGCGGGCAGATCGCGAAGGTGCCCGCCCCGACCGCGCCCGCATCGGCGCCGACCCAAACCAGCGCCGTCAAACCGCCGTCGGCCGAGACGATCCGCAAGTTCGAGCGCCTGATCATCGTCGCCCTCGACCCCGGCCACGGCGGCGAAGACCCGGGTGCCGTCGGCCCCAGCGGCCTGCGAGAAAAAGACGTGGTGCTGGCGCTGGCGCTGCAACTGCGCGAGCGCCTCAATGCCCTGCCCGGCATGCGCGCTTTCCTCACGCGCGACGCCGATTTCTTCGTGCCGCTGGCCGACCGCGTGAAGAAGGCGCGCCGCGTCCAGGCCGATCTGTTCGTGTCAATCCATGCCGATGCGTTCATGACCCCGGCCGCGCGCGGCGCCAGCGTCTTCGCGCTCAGCCAGGGCGCGGCCACCAGCACGGCCGCGCGCTGGATCGCCAGCAAGGAAAACGCCGCCGACGTGGTCGGTGGCGTGAACCTCAAGGCCGGCAACGACGTCAACGTGCTGCGCACCCTGCTCGACATGAGCACCACCGCGCAGATCAAGGACAGCCTGCGCGTCGGCCACGAAGTGCTCGGCCAGTTGGACCGCGTCGGCCGCCTGCACAAGCCGCGCGTCGAGCAGGCCGGCTTCGCGGTGCTGAAAGCGCCCGACATCCCGAGCATCCTGGTGGAGACCGCCTTCATCTCCAACCCCGACGAAGAAGCCAAGCTGGCCGACCCCGACTACCGCAGCCGGCTGGTCGAAGCCCTGACCACCGGCATCAAGCGCTACTTCGCGAAGAACCCGCCGCTGGCGCGGAATCGGCAGTTGTAGTCAGGCCGCGTAGCGGCGCGCAAACTCGACGATCGGCGCGGTGTCGGTACTCGCAGTCACCTTGGCACCCAACTCGCGCAGTGCGGCTTCGATTTCTTTGCAGGCCTTGGTCCGGCGCGCATCGTCGGCAGGTGGCCTTTGCGTGGGCACCAGCAAACCGCCACCGATCTGATTCATGCGCTGCAAGCGCTTGAATCGCTGCGTCCAGACATCGCCGTGGTCATAGATTTTTTGCGGCTCGTCTTGCGCCAGATCGATCGGCTTGATCACGGCCCACGCCGCGCCGTCGCGCTGATTCACGAACGGCAGCTTGACGTGGAAGCCATCGTCGCCGAGCTCGACTTCCTTGAAGACTTCGGCGAGTTTGAAATCCACCAGGGTCTTGCGAATCTGCTGGTTCATCAGAAGCTCGCGACGTTGCTGCACTTCCTGGCCGTCGCGTACGACGAAGCGCATCAGCAATCGCTCAAGGTCGGTAGCAGGGTCGCCCATCAACAGTGTTCGCAGTGGCGCGTAGCGGATCATGGCCTCGCGCGGCCGCGCCAGCTCGGCCATCACCGCCGTCATGCCGCCTGGGCCGGCCTGCCTCGCGAGCACACGCTGCTTCAGGTAGTCGAGTTCGGCTTGC